>JBBDVI010000106.1:0-5886 GCA_040903465.1 Flavobacteriaceae bacterium | reverse complement strand
CAGACAGATTACTTGTAGAACTTGAATGTGAAAAAGAATACAACGTGACCAATCCATTTGATTTTATGGAAATGATTTCCCTTCAGGGAAAAACAAACTTCTTTGAAAAACGCGTGTCTGAATACCAGAAAGCAGGTGTTACCAACAAAGACAAAGAGACAAACAAAATTAGCTTTGACGAAGACTTTTAGAAGCTAACAGTATAAAAAAATTAAATAGTTGCGAAAGAAAATAGATGCACCTTAAAAGTGTACAAGGATTTTTTTCTCAAAAAATTAACCTCCCAATTTAAAAGTAAAGCGTATGTATGTAGTAAAAAGAGACGGCAGAAAAGAGCCCGTGATGTTTGATAAAATCACATCGCGTGTCAAAAAAATGTGTTATGGATTAAACGAACGCGTTGATCCGGTAAAAGTCGCTATGCGTGTCATAGAAGGACTTTATGATGGAGTGACCACTTCAGAACTTGATAACCTCGCAGCAGAAATAGCGGCAACACTCACCATTTCGCATCCCGATTATGCAAAACTGGCGGCGCGCATTTCGGTGTCAAACCTGCATAAAAACACCAAGAAAACCTTTTCTGAAGTGATGACAGACCTGTATGAGTATGTCAATCCCAGAACAGGGAAAAAAGCACCTATGGTAAGTGATGAGGTGTATGAAGTCATTCAGAAAAATGCTGACGAACTCAATTCTGCAATTATATACAATCGCGATTTTAACTACGACTATTTTGGGTTCAAAACCCTGGAGCGTTCTTATCTGTTGAAAATTAACGGCAAAGTAGCCGAGCGTCCTCAACATATGCTGATGCGTGTTTCTGTGGGGATTCACCTCAACGATTTGGAAGCGGCAAAAGAGACTTATGAGTTGATGTCCAAAAAATTCTTTACACACGCAACACCCACGTTGTTCAATTCGGGTACACCAAAACCACAAATGTCATCCTGTTTCCTTTTAACCATGAAAGACGACAGTATTGACGGGATTTATGATACGTTGAAAAACACCGCAAAAATTTCGCAATCTGCCGGCGGGATAGGATTGTCTATTCACAACATCAGGGCGACCGGCTCATACATTGCCGGCACCAACGGAACTTCAAACGGTGTTGTTCCTATGTTGCGCGTTTTTAACGATACAGCACGTTATGTTGACCAGGGAGGTGGAAAACGTAAAGGGTCTTTTGCTATTTATGTAGAGCCATGGCATGCTGATATTTTTGATTTTCTCGACCTGAAGAAAAACCACGGGAAAGAAGAAATGCGCGCCCGCGATTTATTCTACGCCATGTGGATACCTGATTTGTTTATGAAACGCGTTCAGGAAGACGGAAGCTGGACCTTGATGTGTCCCAATGAGTGCCCTGGGCTTTATGACTGCCACAGTGAAGAGTTTGACGCCAAATACCTTGCTTATGAAGAAGCAGGTAAAGGCCGAAAAACCATAAGAGCCAGAGAGCTATGGGAAAAAATCCTGGAATCTCAAATCGAAACCGGAACGCCTTACATGCTTTATAAAGATGCGGCAAACCGCAAATCAAATCAAAAGAATTTGGGAACCATTCGTTCTTCAAACCTCTGTACAGAGATTATGGAGTACACCTCACCCGATGAAATCGCGGTGTGTAACCTGGCCTCCATTGCATTGCCCATGTTTATTAAAAACGGGGAGTTTGATCACAAAGAACTTTTCAGGGTGACCAAACGAGTGACAAAAAACCTGAACAGGGTTATAGACAGAAATTATTATCCCGTCATAGAAGCTGAAAACTCCAATATGCGCCATCGTCCTATAGGACTTGGTGTACAAGGACTTGCAGATGCATTTATTCTATTGCGTTTGCCATTCACCAGTGATGAAGCTAAAAAGCTCAATCAGGAGATCTTTGAAACCCTTTATTTTGCCGCGGTTACTGCCTCTATGGAAGAAGCAAAAATTGAAGGACCCTATCAAACTTACAAAGGTTCACCCATATCTGAAGGGGAGTTCCAACACAACCTGTGGGGAATTAAAGATGAAGAACTCAGCGGCAGATGGGACTGGGGCAAACTGCGTAAAGAAGTGAAGAAACACGGCGTGAGAAACTCACTTTTGGTAGCGCCGATGCCAACCGCTTCAACCTCTCAAATTCTCGGGAATAATGAAGCTTTTGAACCCTACACTTCAAATATTTATACTAGAAGAGTGCTTTCCGGGGAGTTTATTGTGGTGAACAAACACCTGTTGGAAGATTTAGTTGAACTGGGGTTATGGAATGAAGACCTCAAGCAGGAAGTCATGCGTGCAAACGGTTCCATTCAGCACATAGATGAAATTCCACAGGACTTAAAAGAACTTTACAAAACAGTCTGGGAATTAAGTATGAAAGACATTATCGATATGTCGCGTCACAGAGGTTATTTTATTGACCAGTCACAATCGTTAAACCTGTTTATGGAAAATGCAAACATGGCAAAATTGACCTCTATGCATTTCTATGCATGGAAGAGCGGGTTAAAAACAGGTATGTACTATTTGAGAACCAAATCTGCAGTTGATGCCATCAAATTCACATTAGAAAAAGAAGTTAAAAAGGAGGTGCCAAATCCAAAAGACGCGATTTTGGAAGATGCCACCACAGTAAACAACAAGCCGCTTAGCCCAAATGAATTAAGGGAAATGCTGGCAAAATCAAAAAATGCAGAAGATGATGATGATTGCCTGATGTGTGGGTCTTAATCAGGTTTTTAAGTGTTAATCAAAAAAAGGAGGGTTTGACCCTCCTTTTTTTATTACAGGTAATCTCTGTTTAGAATATTTCTTTTTCAGTCACTGCATTTGCTTTCTTAAACTCAGTATAATAAAGGTCAAGCATTTCTAATGTAGAAACTATAATGTCCTTGGTTTCCAAAAGAAGGGTAAAATACAATGTTGTATTTTTAGAACTTGATTCAGGATCTTTTGTTCGTGCTATTTGTTTTTCAATTTGGGCGGAAACCTTATTTAAAAGCGTTTGTTTTTCATTTAAAATGACACCAAGGTTTTCCATTGATTTATTGTCAAACTCTTTTTTGGTTTTATTAAATAGTTCCAGAAGTTCTGCTTCAATTTCCTTAAGATCTTTTATTTGATTGAATTTAAGTCCTTTATGATTATTTTTAACGTGTTTTAAACTTACTTTGGTTATTAATTCCAATGATTGGGTGATATCCTGTAAATGGTCTTGCACCAACAAATAAAATCTGCTCGCGCCCACATCATGACCCTGAAGGTTTTTGATATAATAGAAGATATGGTCTTTTAATTCTTCTACTTCTTCATCCAACTTTGAAGTATATTTTTTGGCACTTTTTAATTTCTTGGTATTTTGTTTTGCCAATCCTTCAAGAGTTGCTGAGTAAACTTTCCCTGATCGCTTCATTATCGTTGAAACATTGCTCGAGCTTTCATCAATAATGCCCTTAATGGAGGTGCTTTCAGCTCTTCTCAACAGTTCATCTTCTTTAAACTCGGCAGCCACTTTTTTACCTTTGATGTATGTTCTTAGGATGAGAATAAATGCAATGCCAAATAGTACAATTAAAGAAACTTCACCTACTGTAAAGATTATAAAAGCCAGTGTGGCAGCGGTTAAAAATGCAGCAATTGCGGTCATAAACCAACCGCCGATCACATTAAGGACACCGGCAACCCTGTACACGGCACTATCACTTCCCCATGCCCTGTCTGCCAGTGAAGTACCCATGGCAACCATAAAAGTTACATAAGTGGTGGATAAAGGAAGCTTCATGGAGGTAGCAAAAGAAATAAGTAAACTTGCAGCCATTAAATTTACCGAAGCCCTGATCATGTCAAAAGCAGGGGCATCAATTTTTCTGTCTATGGGGTTTGCAGGGGGTTGTGCAAAACTTTTTTCTATTGATTCATTAACACGTTTAGGTAGTATTTTAGTTATACCGGTATTTACAAGCATTGAAGCTTTTACCAGTTGTTGTGATAAAAAATTGGCGTCAAAGCGTTCTTTCCCAACATCCTGTCGCGACAAATCCACTGAGGTTTTTAACACACGCTGGGCTTTTTCTGAAAACCACAAAGTAAGCACCATAATTAATCCGGAAAGCAGCAGCAGGTAGATGGGAGTACTAACCTTATTTGCCAATACCGTCATTTCATATTGATCTGCTGCAATGCCTGAGGCAGACCAGGCTTCCCATCCCTGAAAGGCGGCGATAGGCACACCCACAAAGTTTACAAGGTCATTACCTGCAAAAGCCATCGCAAGGGCAAAAGTTCCTAAAACAATGATTAATTTATAGACATTCAGTTTTATTAAAATATTCAGTAATAATGATACAACTGTCCAAATGATTAGGTTAATGAATAAAAACAACCATAAATTACTGTCAGCCCAAACAGTCAACTGTTCCGGCAAAATGGTAGTGCCTTTAAGCCCTTTGATAATGATAAAATAAAAGATAGCTGTGATTCCAACACCTCCAAACAGGCCTGCAACAATTTTTGGTTTGCTCTCAAAATTAAAACTAACCAGAAGACGTGTAATATATTGTACCACGGCCCCTACCACAAATGCAATACCCACAGACATTAAAATCCCTACAATTATTTCAAGGGCTTTGGCACTGTTGATGTAATTGCCCAAAGTGGAAAAACTGTCGTCATTTTCATAAATTTTAAGCAATGAAACTGCTACAGCGGCTCCGAGTAAATTAAATATAATGGAGACAGTAGTTGAGGTGGGCATCCCTAAGGAATTAAAGAAACCAAGGAGTAAAATATCACCAATCATTACTGCCATACAGATGATCATAATCTCATTGAAGTAAAATTCAGAGGGAATAAATATTCCACTGCGGGCAATTTCCATCATACCACTCGAGGAGATAGCTCCAAGAAATATCCCAAGACTGGCCACTATCATAATGATTCTAAAAGATACAGCTTTGGAGCCGATAGCAGAGTTCAAGAAATTAACAGCATCATTTGCTACACCAACTACCAAATCTGCAACGGCAAGAAGCGCTAATGCAATGAGCATGATTATGTACATATCATTCATAAGTGGAGGATAAATTTTAAGGCAAAATTCCCACTATTTTTTTTTATGTATGTTACCAAAACGTTATCTGTTTATATATTATCTGTTTAATTTTTTTGCTCTAATATGCCTTAAATACTCATTTTTAAAGGGTCCAATGTTAAGCTTTTTCTTTTCTTTTTTATATAAACAACTTAAAAACAGCAATTTAAACGTTTAATGTTAATTTAACGTTATGAAAAGATTTCAGAATTGTAAATTATTGATTATATTTGTTTAGAAATCATTAAATGTGTGAGCTATGAAAAAATTAATCTTAATATTAGCAGTGGCAGCAATAGGGTTGCAGGGTTTTGCTCAGGAAACAACAAAAAAACAGTTGGTGAAAAATGGAGACTTAATAGAAGCCAAGATGTTTCATGAAAATGGAATTGTAAGCCAAGAAGGTCAATATACCCTTGATGGCAAATTACAAGGAACCTGGATTAGTTATGATGTGAATGGAAATAAAACAGCAGTCGCAAAATACAACAAAGGAGAAAAAGTAGGTACTTGGTATTTTTATGAAGGCGATGTGCTTCATGAAGTAAACTACAACAATAGCAAAATTGCAAAAGTCACTACCTGGAAAGACAGTGAACAGGTTGTGAGTAATTTTGAATAACAATCATTTAAACTGATATTAAAAAGGCTTCCAAATTTTGGAAGCCTTTTTTTGTATTTAAAATTTTAAGCTATATCCCAAAGAAAAGGAACGACCAGGAGACCTGAATTCAAAAGGCCTGGTCTCTGCACCAAAGGATTCATACAAACTTTCTCTGTCGTTATCCAATATGTTGTCCATT
>JBBDVI010000105.1:0-5890 GCA_040903465.1 Flavobacteriaceae bacterium | reverse complement strand
CATATAATTCCAGCGGTAAGCACGGGAAAGGTTGCTGAGCACACCAAAAAGTATACAAAGCGCCACAAAGCCGTAATTGGCATCCCTAAAATGGTCTTTAATTTCCTGAAGTTGTTGGGGTGTGAATTTGTTGTAAGAATACCATATCAAAAAAACTCCCAACAAAAGCGGCAGGGCTATTTTCAGGAATTTCAAGGTTTTCTTTTTCAATTTCTTATTTAAGAAGGTTGGTTTCTTCGTCAGGAAAGATAAGTGCCGGTTTGAATGTCCGGGCTTTTTCAATATCCATCATAGCATATGTGATGAGAATGAGCACATCGCCCACAGCCACTTTTCTGGCTGCGGCACCATTCAGGGTGAGTTCGCCACTGTTTCGCGGTCCCGGGATTGCATAAGTTTCTATGCGCTCGCCATTGTTATTGTTAACAATTTGAACCTTTTCGCCCTGAACGATATTTGCAGCATCCATCAAATCTTCATCAATGGTAATACTCCCTATATAATTCAGGTCTGCTCCGGTTACTTTAACCCTGTGGATTTTTGATTTTACAACGTGTACAAACATTTTGCAAAGATAATTAATTTAAAGCGATATTATCAATTAACCTGATTTCCCCGGCAAACACGGCAATAAACGCCCTGTAACTTTTATTTTTTTGAATGGTTTCAAGAGGTTTGAGCGTTTCTTCTTCGGCAATTTCAAAGTATTCCAGTGACAGTTCTGAAGCGTTTTCAAAGACCTCCCCAACCCATTGCGCTAACTCATTAGCATCTTTTGTGCCAAAATCCTTTTTTACCTGTTTCAAAACGCTGAATATCAATGGGGATTCCTCAAGCTGTTTTTCATTCAACCGTCGGTTTCTGGAACTCATTGCCAGCCCTGAAGCTTCTCTTAGAATGGGACATCCCACAATGTTGACATCCAGGTTTTCAATGGAGACAAGACGTCTTACAATCTGAAGCTGTTGGAAATCCTTTTCGCCAAAATAAGCATTATCAGGTTGCAGCAGGTTAAAAAACGACTTTAAGACCGTCCCCACACCGTCAAAATGACCGGGCCTGAATTTGCCTTCCATTTCATATTCAATTCCGCCAAATTCAAAATGTTCCGATTGGGTTTCATTGGGATAGATATCAGTTACCTCGGGAACATAAACCAACACCTTCTCTCCAAACCCTTTAAGTAAGGTAACATCTTCATCAACCGTTCGCGGATATTTTATAAAATCTACCTCATTATTAAATTGTGTAGGATTGACAAAGACACTTACAACAACAAGCTCATTATCTTCCAAAGCAAGCTGTATCAATGAGAGGTGTCCTTTGTGTAAAGCCCCCATAGTGGGCACAAAACCAATCTTTTTATTGCTTGATTTTGAATCTTTTATAACAGACTCTAACGTTTTAAATGATCTAAATATGTGCATCTTTTTCTTGGAAACGGGGTGCAAACTTAAGATAATCCCTTCAATCTGCATAAATTTTCGTAATTTTGCGTGTTTTTTAAAGCCTAATCGTATAAAAAATTGATTTATGAAAGATAAAAGAGTCTTGTATGTGTCTTCAGAAGTGATTCCCTACTTACCGGAGACCGAGATTTCTTCAATGTCGTTTGAAGCCCCCAGAGCGGTGAACAGTAAAGAAGGCCAGATTCGCATATTTATGCCCCGTTATGGCAACATCAATGAAAGGAGGCACCAACTCCATGAGGTCATCCGTCTTTCAGGAATGAACCTTGTTATCAATGACCTTGACATGCCTTTAATCATAAAGGTAGCTTCCATTCCAAAAGAGAGAATGCAGGTATATTTTATTGAAAACGATGATTATTTTAAACGCAAAGCAACCTATGCTGATGAAGATGGAACCTTTTATGATGACAATGACGAGCGCGCCATATTTTTTGCAAAGGGAGTTATAGAAACCGTTAAAAAATTAAATTGGTCACCAGACATTATTCACGTTCACGGCTGGTTGGCCTCTTTCTTACCACTATATCTTAAAAAATACTACGGCAATGAGCCCCTATTTGAAAACAGTAAAATAGTTACTTCTGTATACAATCAAGGCTTTGATGGAACGTTAGATAAGGAAATTGTGAGTAAAATCACATTTGATGGTATTGAAGAAGATGAAATAAGTGAATTGAAAGATCCCACTTACAACAATGTGATGAAAATTGCTATTAAAAACTCTGATGCCATCATCATTGGTTCTGAAGAAATTCCTGAAGAAATTGAAACATATCTTAAAAAAATAGATGCTCCGGTGTTAAAGTTTCACAACAAAGAAGAATTTCAAGAAGCATATATAGATTTTTACACCCAATTATTAGATTAATTATTTTTCTTTTTTATTAAATGAAACGATTCCATTCCATGTATAAAATATTTTGTGTGGCATTTTTAGCCATTTTTATGACCTCTTGTGAGGAAGACATTAACACAGTGGGAAGTGACATCATTGGCGACCCAAATTTCCAGTTTGACCTACATAATGAAGTGTCGGTTTTGGCTTACAGTAGAAGGGTCAATCCCGTTCAGACCAATAACCTGCCGGTTTATAATTTAGGTATTTATAATGACCCTGTTTATGGCACCACACAGGCAAACGTGCTTGCGCAGGTAACGATGGATGAAACCAACCCTTCTTTTGGCGAAAACCCAGAGATTGAAAAGGTCTATTTAAACATCCCATACTTTAGCAGATCTGAAGGAATAGGAGACGAACAAACTTTTGAGCTGGATTCCATTTTTGGAAACAGCCCTATCAAACTCTCCATTTATGAATCCAATTATTTCTTGAGAGACCTTGATCCCAATACAGGTTTTGAAGAGCCACAAAAATATTATTCCAATCAAGGACCTTTATTCCAATCATTTTTGGGTGAACTTATTGAAGAAGTAAATCCTTTTTTACCTAGCGATGAAGGCGTTATGATCAATCAGGGAACAGAAGAAGAGACAACATTATCCCCAAGACTACGCATTGAATTACCTATAGCATTTTTTGAAGAAAAGATTTTAAATCAGGAAGGCAATGATGTTTTGCTCAACAATACTAATTTTAAGGATCATTTTAGGGGTCTTTATTTTATAGCAGAATCTTTAACCGGCGAAGGAAACTCCTTTCTCTTTGATATCACCCAGGCAGATATCGAGATTCAATATACTAAGGACAATGATGATCCGGAAGATGAGAGCCAAGACAGGATAGAAAGCACATACAGCCTTTCGTTCAATGGGATTACGGTAAACACCATCAACAATAATTTTCCTTCTGCAATTGAAGAAACACTTATTAATCCGGATCTTACCGGTGAAGAAAACCTTTACCTCAAGGGAGGTTCGGGAACATTTTCTGTTATAGAGTTGTTTGGTGAAGACCTTGACGGAAATGGCATTGCAGATGAACTCGATGACTTAAGAGATAAAAAGTGGCTTATCAATGAAGCCAATATTGAGTTACACGTTAATAAAGATATTGTCGCAGGGGGAAGTTCAGAACCTGAGCGTGTTTTTCTTTATGACCTGAATAACAATAGGATACTAATTGATTATCAACTGGATAACCTTACTACAGCCAATGATCCCCTAAATTATAAAACCACCCATTCAGAACGATTAAAAAGAGATGCCAGCGGAAATGGAGAAAGTTATAAAATCAGGATTACAAACCACATCAGTAACCTCATCAATAACGATTCCACCAATGTGAAGTTGGGATTGGTGGTGACTCAAAACATTAATGTTACTACCTCACAAAGTCTTCAGAACACGGTATCTCCCGGAGTTGAGGAAGTTCCTACAGGAAGCGTGATTTCCCCTGAAGGAACAGTCCTTCACGGAAGAAATCCTGAAAATCCTGAAAAAAGCATTAAGCTCAATATCTATTACACAGAAATCGAAAACTAGAAGAAATTAATTATGTGCGGAATTGTTGGTTACATAGGAGAAAGAGAAGCTTACCCCATTATTTTAAAAGGATTGCACCGTCTGGAGTACAGAGGTTATGACAGTGCGGGCATTGCACTCTATGACGGCTCAGACATACAAATGTGCAAAACCAAAGGGAAAGTTGCAGATTTAGAAAGAAAAGTTGAAAAGACTATTGCTACTAAAGGTACTCTGGGTATTGGCCACACACGATGGGCTACACACGGAGTTCCCAATGATGTAAACTCCCATCCACATTATTCAAATTCCGGAGATTTGGTCATCATCCACAACGGAATCATAGAGAATTATGACCCCATTAAAAAAGAGCTGATAAAAAGAGGCTACACATTTACTTCAGATACTGATACCGAGGTTTTGGTAAACCTTATTGAAGATGTGATGAAAAAAGAAAATGTGAGGCTTGGAAAAGCTGTTCAAATTGCCTTAAACCAAGTAGTTGGCGCATATGCAATTGTTGTATTCAACAAAAACAAACCCAACGAACTTGTTGCTGCAAAACTGGGAAGCCCCCTGGCTATCGGAGTAGGTGACGGTGAATTTTTCGTAGCAAGTGATGCCTCTCCATTTATTGAATTTACAAACAATGCCATTTATCTTGAAGATGAAGAAATGGCTGTAATCAGAAGACATAAAGGCGTAAAAATTAGGAAAATAAAAGATGATTCTTTGGTTGAACCTTATATTCAGGAACTTCAGCTCAACCTTGAGCAAATTGAAAAAGGAGGCTTCGAACATTTTATGCTAAAAGAAATTTATGAGCAACCTAGTGTTATAAAAGACACATACAGAGGTCGCCTTTTAGCAGACCAGAGCATTATCAAACTGGGTGGTCTTGAAGATTATATTCAAAAGTTTATTAATGCAGACAGAATCATAATTGTGGGCTGTGGCACTTCATGGCACGCAGGCTTGGTTGCTGAATATATTTTTGAAGACTTGGCAAGAATACCCGTAGAGGTTGAATATGCATCAGAGTTCCGGTACAGAAACCCAATCATCACCGAAAAAGACGTGGTCATTGCCATTTCACAAAGTGGTGAAACTGCAGACACCCTGGCCGCCATAAAATTAGCCAAATCAAAAGGAGCTTTTGTATATGGCATCTGTAACGTTGTGGGCTCTACCATATCGAGAGAAACCCACAGTGGGACATATACCCATGCCGGACCTGAAATTGGGGTAGCTTCAACAAAAGCATTTACAACCCAGATTACAGTATTGACTTTGATCGCGCTAAAACTGGCAAGTATCAAAGGGACTATTTCTTACAGGGATTATAATATATATTTAAGAGAACTGGAACTTATTCCACAGCGCGTTCAAAAAGCACTGGATTCTAATGACCACATAAAGAATATTGCCGAGGTATTTAAAAATGCACGAAATTTCTTATATCTGGGTAGAGGCTATAACTTTCCGGTAGCCCTTGAAGGAGCACTGAAGCTTAAAGAAATTTCATATATCCACGCTGAAGGCTATCCCGCTGCAGAAATGAAACACGGGCCCATTGCCTTGATAGATGAAGAAATGCCTGTTGTGGTTATTGCCGTAAACAGTAATCATTACGACAAGGTAGTGAGCAACATTCAGGAAATAAAATCCAGAAAAGGAATTATTATTGCCGTGGTTACAGAAGGTGATACCATTGTGAGGGAAATGGCAGACTATGTGATTGAGGTACCCAAAACCCCTGAGTCTTTAACCCCTCTTATAACAACCATACCCCTTCAACTGCTGTCTTATCATATCGCTGTTTTGCTTGACAGGAATGTAGACCAGCCAAGGAATTTGGCGAAATCTGTTACTGTGGAATAGACAAAATTGAACCTTTAATATTTTTTGTCATATCTAATGAAATTTAGCTATATTGTTACCGCTAATTATTAAACATAAGATATGAAATCATTTTTCCCCTTTTTAATCTTTTTGTT
>JBBDVI010000104.1:0-5923 GCA_040903465.1 Flavobacteriaceae bacterium | reverse complement strand
TGATATATATCATTTTTTTTGAAGGGCTGCGGAGCTAACTTTAATAGTTGATTTTAAAAATACCGGTTTCTACAATATAAATTTCATACTCATTATAATACCCCGGATTGTAATAAATGTCCTGAAACCTGTAATAATATCTGCCAAAGCGTTCCCGGTGATATACCACGGTAGAGTGTGGGGGAGTGTAATTGGTTTTCTTTTCCACTCCTTTAACGGTTGTTATGATAACGGCATCAATGCCCTCTTCAGAAAGCCCGGTAATCATGGTTTCTATTTCATCATCGGTTTTTTTTGAATCTGTATAGGAAATATCAAAGACGGCCATACTTTCTATTGCTTGAAGTCCGCGTGACTGCAATTCCTTTTTTAAGTTTTCTTCAAAAATCACACGAGCGGTGAGGTTTTGTGTAACACCCACAACCAGTATTTTTTCCGGGGCAAATGGCTCTTTTTCATTAGGTTTCCAGCTATCAACCAGCCGTACCGATGAACATGCTGATAGCATCAGGATACTAAAAATAAATAGGATTGTTTTCATCTGTTATATTTGTTTAATTTGTTCAGATGTAATGCCCTGATGGACATTACATGATAGCTCAAAAATTAATTATTCCAGACCCAGTAAGGGATTTACTTTTTCGATAATTTTATTAGCATATTTGGTGGCTTCTTCAACTCTTGAAGCTCCTGTAATGGCGTCCACTTCATCCATTTTTAAGGTTCCTTCACTGGAAGTGGTGAGTACCACAATTTTGTTAAGACAGGCACGTTGCTCTTTAATAAAGCTGGCAACTTCAGGAGGCGGATTCCAGGTGTGCCAGGAATGGAGCACCACAACTGCAGAAAAGTCCTTCACTTTAAGCTTTGACAGGGAAGTAAGGGGAATGACTTTCACCTGCACCAATTCAGGTTCATAATAATTGACAAGAATGCGGGTAACAGAATCTTTAAAATGGCTCCCTTCATTGACAATAACAAGGCTGTATTCGTGTTGCGAACTGTTATTAAAAAACCCTTTTGCGCTGCCGTAACCACAGGGATTGTAAACCAACTGAAAATAAGCCAAAACCACGAGAATACTCAGCACGATGATGATTACAATTTTTTTAATGCCTTTCATACCCCAAAGTTTTCCATTGTTTACGCACAAGGGCTATTTTTCAGCTTTTTAAATAGCCTGATAGCTTTTCTATATCGACTACATACTCAGTAATCCGGAAGGTTTCTTTGCGTTGTTTACGGAAGGCTTTTACAAACCCTGCAATTTCATCCTCCAGGTGTTCGTGTTCAGCCCTGATCAAGCGCGACCCTTCAAGATTTTCATCAGTGACCCATTTGCCGAGGCGCTGCCGATGTTTTGTTACTTTTTCCAGCAAGTCAACACATTGTTTCCTGATTTCCAAGAGGCCAATCTCTATATCGCGCACCATATCGATATGCTCTTTTTCTGCAATCCAGATAAAATAGTTGTCGATGAGTTCGCTTAAAAACCCCAGATCTTTTTTATAAAACTCCAGGTCAGATTTCCAGTATTGGGTCAGGGCATACAATTCTGCCGCTTTGGCCTGCTGGTTGAAAGTGCCTTTGGGTCTGTTTCTGTAATCATCCATAGTAATAACCTTTAAAAACTGCCTTTTAAATGGTATTAAAAGTACTTCGAAACCTTCTGAAAAAGAATGATGTATATCATATTTTTCACCATAATTGGTAGGTATCTTTGGTAGTAATGTTAACGTTTACAAGTAAGCGCCGTGGTTCACAATTCATATACCCGCACCTTCCGTGTACTACACTGGGCAATAGCTCTGGCAATGCTCTTTCTAACACTCACCATCTTTCTTCGATTAACCTGGCTAAATAAATTTGGCATGGCTGAAATCATAGATACCTATCTGTCCACAAGTCAGCTCTCGTTAACAAGCGACGAGCTGATTGTCCTTGCCAAGCAAATCAGAAAACCCATGTGGGATTGGCATATTTATACCGGTTATGTTCTGGTTGGTTTGTTTTCCATTCGCTTTGCTTTAGGCGCAACGGGTAAGATGGTATTTCAAAGCCCTTTTCGTAAAACCCTGACGTTCAAAGAGCGTTTTCAGTATTGGGTATATTTGGTTTTTTACCTGTTTGTTACAGTGTCGCTGATAACCGGATTGCTTATAGAATTGGGACCAAAATAATGGAAAGCACCCATAGAAGGAATTCACAAACTATCTGTGTATTATCTCATAGCTTTTATTGTACTCCACCTAGGCGGTGTGCTTCTAGCAGAACTAAGCAACCGCAAGGGCATTATCTCTGCTGTAATCAGTGGAAAGCAAACACCCTCCTAAAGACCCGTCAAAAAGAAGCGTTAAGCTGATAAAGAATGATATACGTCATTTTTTAAGGCTTTTGTTTATAGTAATTTTAAGTTTTAATGGGAATCACAAAATAATGTAATTATGAAAAAGTTACAAGACAAAGTTGCTGTCATCACCGGAGGTGCCGGCGGCATCGGTTTGGGTACAGCCCGGGTCTTCCTTGAAGAGGGAGCCAAAGTAATGCTGGTCGATCTTGATGAAAAAATCCTAAAGGAAGCTGTAGCAGAACTTAACAGCAAAAACGTGGTTTACTGTGCTGCTGACGTTTCCAAAGCGGAAGATGTCAAACGCTATGTTTCTGAAACCCATTCAGAACTCGGTGCTATTGATATCTTCTTTAACAATGCCGGTATTGAAGGCAAAACAAGCCCCATAGCCGCATATCCCGAAGAGGTATATGACAAAGTGATGGCGGTGAACGTAAAAGGGGTCTGGCTGGGCTGTCAGGAAGTTCTTCCTGTTATGAATCCCGGAGGAAGTGTGATGATTACCTCATCAGTAGCCGGTTTAAAAGGCTTTCCAAATCTGGGGGCTTATGTAGCCAGCAAGCATGCGGTAGTGGGTATTATGCGTGTAGCGGCCCAGGAGTTTGCTGAAAAAGGGATTCGGGTAAATACCATACATCCCGGACCGGTCAACAACCGTATGATGCGTGCCATAGAAGCCGATATGGCTCCTGACAATCCGCAAGAAGTCCAAAAAGGCTTTGAGGCCACAATCCCCTTGGGACGTTATGGCGAAAATGAAGAAATGGCACAACTGGCGTTATTCCTCGCCTCAGACGACAGCAAATACATCACCGGCACCACTCAGGTTATTGATGGGGGTATGGTGATGCATTAAACCGCCGGTGTATCAAAGCTTTCCAAATAAACTATAACTAACCCGGGGATTCAACTAATTCACCAAACCCAGACGCTTTATAATCTGTGTGGCAATTAGGGTTGCCACAGCAAAAGCCCCTATCGTAAGGAATTGGACGGGGGTAAGCAAATGTATGGACAATACGTCCCGTAACATCGGTACCAGGTAAACCACAGCCATGATTCCTGCTGATAAAAGCAGTGCAAACCAGACCCATTTATTTTTAGTAACTTCATTTTGCAGAAAAGACAACTGTCGTTTGGGCAAATTAAAGACATGTAGGAGTTGTGCCAGTACCAGAGTGAAAAATGCCATGGTGTTAGCAACGCCCTCAGGTGTTTGCAGGACACGGTCTGCATACAGGGTAATCCCTATCACCCCTGCAGTAAGGCAAAGGCTATATGCTATGGTAGTCCGCCATAAAAGGGGGGTAATTATGGGTTCGTCGGCACGCCGCGGGGCCTGTTTCATAGTGTCGCGCGCTCCTTTACCCATACCCAGTGCCAAGGCAGGAAAAATATCGGTTACGAGATTGATGAACAGTATCTGTAGTGGAAACAAAGGCATAGGAAGCATGGCAAGGGAAGCTATGGCTACGGCCAATATTTCTGCCAGGTTGCAGGACATCAGGTACACTACAAACTGACGGATGTTTCCAAAAATCGTCCTGCCTTGCCGGATTGCCAGTTCAGTGGACGTGAATTTGTCATCCATAAGGATAACATCAGATACCTCTTTGGCCGCTTCGGTACCGCGTATGCCCATGGCAATTCCAATGTCGGCTTTTTTGAGTGCCGGGGCATCATTCACGCCGTCTCCCAACATGCCCACAACGGCGTTGTGCTTTTGATAAAAGCCGATAAGATCCAGTTTTTGTGCCGGCACCATTCTGGCAAATACAGTAGCATACAATATCTTTTTCTCATCTGCGGCAGTACCGGTTTTTAAATCTTTCAGTACTTTTCCGTGCATTAAGGCATCAGGGGGGTATCCCGGCTCCAGCAACCCTATCTCCTCCGCAATTTTACGGGCGGTTTCAGGATGGTCGCCGGTAATCATTACGACTCGTATTCCTGCATCTTTATAGGTCTGGATGGCTTCCTTAACATCCTCTCTGGGCGGATCCATAAAACCTACAATCCCCACAAAAACAAGTGGACAAGCCTGCAGGTCTGATGGCTTTTCTTTGGTTTCGCGATAAGCAAAGGCAAGAATGCGCAACCCGTCTGCAGCAAGGCGGTCGGCTTTAGCATACCAAGCTTTTTTATCAGTAAAGGGGTGTTCTCCTGCATCGGTTAAAATAGTGTCACTGGATTCCAGTAAACGCTCCACGGCTCCCTTTACACACACCAAATATTCATTATCCGTTTTGTGTAGCGTGGTCATTCTTTTGCTTTCGGAATCAAAAGGGATTTCCTGAAGCCTGGGATATTCTTCCCGCATGTTCAGGATATCGACCCCTAAGGTATCGGCAAAATCAAGTAAGGCGGTTTCGATAGCGTCTCCGCTTCTGTCTTCTTTTTTTTCGGAAAGATTATTACACAATACGCCTATTTCCACTAACCTGCGGTTTATGGGTGATTCTTCCATAAATCCGGAAGTCTCAAATGCTTGCCGTTTGTATTCCCGGTGGGGGAAGAGCAGCGTGTGCAATACCATTTTGTTTTCGGTGAGTGTTCCGGTTTTATCGGTACATAAAATACCGGTTTCCCCCAGTGTTTGTACCGCTTCGAGTTTTTTAATAATAACTTTTTGTTTTGAAAGCCGCACCATACCCCGGGCCAGGGCAATGGTTGCCACTACCGGCAATCCTTCAGGGATGGCTGCAACCGCAAGGGCCACCCCGGTCTTGATCATGAGCATCAGGTCTTTTCCCTGCAAGTATCCACTTACTGCGATGATGACAGAAAGGATAAGGGTCAGCCAGATCAGCTTGTGGGTGAGTTGTTTGAGGCGCTCCTCCAGGGGGTGGATTTCTTTTACCGCGCCTCGTGTAAGCGTACTGATTTTACCAATGACGGTTGCATCTCCGGTGGCGGTAACCACAAGGGTGCCGCTGCCACGCGTCACTCCGGTGCCTTTAAAGACCATATTGTTTTGTTCCGTTTGCTGGATGTCTTCAGGTAGCTTCTCTGTCTTTTTATCGATGGAATTACTTTCGCCCGAGAGCATGGCTTCGGTGACCGACATATTATTACTGTGAATAACTCGTGCATCTGCCGGGATCACATCGCCTGCTTTTACCTGAACCACATCCCCGGGAACCAGATCCTGTCCCTGCACGGTTTTTAAGTTACCGTCCCGCACTACCCGGGCGGTGGTCTGTGCCATTTTTTGCAGTGCTTCCACAGAGCGTATCGCCTGCCATTCCATAAAGAACCCTATGCCGGTAGTAATCAATATCACAACTAATACGGCATAGCCTTCCACCCATTCCCCAAAAACGAATGCCAGCACCATAGCGGCACCTAATAAATAGATAATGGGATCTAAAAATTGCTCGAGGAAAATGCGCGCAATGCTTTTGGGCCTAGTTTTCTGTAAACGATTTTTTCCGAAAAGGCTCCTTCTTTTTAAAACTTCTGCATCGCTAAGTCCTTTATCGGGGTCTGTGCCCATAAGCTCCACAACCTCCTTGATGGGTAGGGAATGTGCATTGTGAAGCATCTTCTTGCCAACTTCCAATTTAAAAAATA
>JBBDVI010000103.1:0-5935 GCA_040903465.1 Flavobacteriaceae bacterium | reverse complement strand
AATAAAATCCACAAATTTTATTAATATGCATGACCAATAAGATAAGCACCATGAATAAAATAACCCGCCTTTTTGATTTCCCCTATCACCAATTGTCAAAAAACAACCTCCCCGATTGCCTTGTTACCAAATATGGAGAGGAATGGGTCAAAACATCCACTCAGGAATTCATCGATAAAGCCAATGCCGTTTCCCGTGGCCTCCTGCGCATGGGTATCAACAAAAATGATAAAATTGCGCTTATATCCACAAACAACCGTACCGAATGGAGTATAATGGACATCGGTATTTTGCAAACCGGGGCACAAAACATCCCTATTTACCCAACGATTGGTGAAGAAGATTATGAATATATTCTCAATCACTCTGAATCAATTTACTGTTTTGTATCTGACAAAGAAGTCTATGAAAAGGTCATGGCCATCAAAAAAAACGTGCCCAAATTGAAAGAGGTGTATTCTTTTGATACCATCAGCGGCTGTAAAAACTGGACTGAAGTCATGGACCTGGGAAGCGATGATTCCAATCAGGAAGAAGTCGAAGCCCGAAAAGAAGCTGTAGATGAGATGGATCTTGCTACCATTATTTATACCTCCGGAACCACCGGAAAACCTAAAGGGGTGATGCTATCACACAAAAACATAGTTTCAAATGTCATTGATAGTCAACCGCGTATTCCTGTCAAAGAAGGGGATGCTCGTGCCATGAGCTTTTTACCGGTTTGCCATATTTTTGAACGTATGATTCTGTATATTTATCAATACCATTCTGTTTCTATTTATTTTGCTGAGTCCATTGAAAAAATAAGTGACAATCTCAAAGAAGTGCATCCCAACGTGATGTCTGTTGTTCCTCGATTACTCGAAAAAGTATATGATAAAATTTATGCCAAAGGAACTGAACTTACAGGTCTTAAAAAAAGTCTGTTCTTTTGGGCCATTGATTTAGGGCTAAAATATGAGCCTTATGAAGCCAATGGCTGGTGGTATGAAACCAAACTAAAACTTGCTCGCAAACTTATTTTTAGTAAATGGAAAGAAGCTCTGGGCGGCAATCTGGAAGTCATGGTTTCAGGTAGTGCAGCGTTGCAGCCTCGCCTGGCAAGGGTTTTTGCTGCTGCGGGAATACCTGTAATGGAAGGATATGGTCTAACGGAGACCTCTCCCGTTATTTCTGTAAACGATATGCGAAACGGTTTATTCAGAATCGGAACCGTTGGAAAAACCATTCCACATGTAGAAGTCAAAATTGCCGAAGACGGTGAAATCCTTTGTAAGGGCCCCAATGTGATGATGGGCTACTACAAAGACCCTGAAAAAACTGCCGAAGTAATGACCGGTGATTATTTCCATACAGGTGATATAGGAGAAATGGATGCAGACGGTTTCCTGAAAATAACAGACCGTAAAAAAGAAATGTTCAAGACCAGCGGCGGTAAATATATTGCCCCACAACTACTGGAAAACGCCATGAAACAATCACTCTTTATTGAGCAAATCATGGTTATTGGTGATGGTGAAAAAATGCCAGCTGCCTTTATACAACCCAGCTTTGACTTTGTAAAAGAATGGGCCAAACGCAAAAAAATCAATATCGGTACTTCGCTTGAAGACCTTTGCAATAATGAAAAAGTCAATGCCCGCATTCAGGAAGAAGTAGACACCTATAATGAGCGCTTTGGGAAATGGGAAAAAATCAAACGTTTTGAACTTACCCCGGAAATCTGGAGTGTTGAAGCCGGCCACCTCACCCCTACCATGAAATTAAAACGACGGGTGGTGAAAGAACGGTATAAGAATTTGTATGAGAAGATTTACAATTAACGTTTCCCTTTTTATCTTTTAAATTTAATTATAGCACTTGAGATAATTCTTCTCAATGCAACATTGGTTTTTTTTATTAAAAAGACTGACTTTTCACATCTTTTTAATACATTTAGTATCAACTAATCAATAAAACCAAAAAAATGAAAACAAAAAACTTTCTGGTCTCCGGAATAGTAGGCACTATTGTCTACTTTTTACTAGGGTGGTTGTTTTATGCCATTCTTTTTAAAGACTTTTTCCCTCCCAATCCAAATGAGGGAGAGGAAAATATCCTAATGATTTTTCTGGGCTGTTTGACTTATGCCCTCTTTATCGCTTACATTTTTGTGCAGTGGGCACAAATCAGTACTGCCGGAACCGGTGCTAAAGCAGGAGCGATTATCGGGCTTTTTAACGGTCTCTACTGGAACTTTTTCTACATCGCTATGGATCCAACATATCCATACGAAGCTTTTGGTGTAGATTTGGTTATTATGACCGTCTCCACAGCCATAGTAGGCGCTGTCATTGGTGCTGTTAATGGTAAGTTAGGGTGATTAACATACATCTTTTGTTTCATTGTAAAACTCCTCTACAACGAGGAGTTTTTTTTATGCCCTATATATTATATTCCTCTTTAAATGCTACCTTTTTTAAAAAATATCCCATATAACAATAGAGGAATTATCATTAGCAAAACTTTAATAAATAGTCTCAAAAAATTTTTGTTTATTTATTATGCGTGCATAGTATATTTTTGTATCTTTACATTTCGTGAGTTGAAGTAATGAGATTATTGCATCAGTTGGGATTAATAAGACCCTTTCACTAAAGGGAAAACATATGAAAGACATTACCATAGATTACGCATTACGCAGCACCTGGCAAGCCGTTACACGCATGTATAATGAAGAAGCCTCAAAGTTTGAAAGTACTATGGCCACGGGTTTTGCCCTTTTGAGCATCGACCCTGACGAAGGCACCCCTTCCACCTCACTGGGACCGCGTATGGGCATGGAAGCCACCAGCTTGTCACGCACACTAAAATCTATGGAAGAACGCGGCCTGATCATTCGCAAACCCAATCCCGAAGACGGGCGTGGTGTTTTGATTTACTTAACTGAATTTGGTAAGGAAAAAAGAGATTATTCTAAAGATCGCGTGCTTAAATTTAATGAAGCCATCAGGAACGAAGTTTCAGAAGAAAAAATGAAACACTTCTTTGAAGTTACTGAAGCCATTAACGAAATGATTTCCAATAAAAAAATATATACAAACGATTTAGTATTTAAAAAATATGAGTAAACGTAGAATTAACAAAGTAGCCGTCATCGGCTCCGGAATTATGGGAAGCGGTATTGCACTGCACTTTGCCAATATTGGCGTGGAAGTGCTCTTGCTTGACATCGTTCCGAGAGAACTGAATGACATTGAAAAGAAAAAAGGACTGACCCTTGAAGATAAAGTGGTTCGCAACCGCCTTGTAAATGATTCATTGCGAGATGCTGTTAAATCCAAACCTTCACCGGTTTATCACAAAAGTTTTGTAAACCGCATCACCACCGGTAACCTCGAGGATGATATCGCTAAAGTAAAAGACACTGACTGGATTATCGAAGTGGTCATTGAGCGCCTGGACATCAAAAAACAGGTGTTTGACAATCTGGAAAAACACCGCACACCGGGAACGCTCATCACATCAAATACTTCGGGTATTCCTATCAAATTTATGAATGAAGGGCGAAGTGAAGACTTCAGAAAACACTTTTGCGGCACCCACTTTTTCAATCCGCCACGCTATCTGAAACTCTTTGAAATCATTCCCGGACCCGATACTTCTCAGGAAGTGTTGGATTTCTTAAATGAGTATGGCGAAAAATTCCTTGGAAAAACTTCCGTTTTAGCGAAAGACACCCCCGCATTTATCGGAAACCGCATTGGTATCTTCGGCATTCAGAGCCTGTTCCATCAAGTTAAGGAAATGGGACTCACCGTTACTGAAGTTGATAAACTCACCGGACCGGTCATTGGCCGTCCAAAATCGGCTACTTTCAGAACTGTCGATGTGGTAGGGCTTGATACACTGGTGCATGTTGCCAACGGGATTTACGAAAATTGTAAAGAAGACGAAGCCCACGACCTCTTCAAACTACCTGATTTCATAGAAAAAATGGTAGAAAACAAATGGCTGGGAAGCAAAACCGGACAAGGTTTCTATAAAAAAATAAAAAATGACGACGGTAGCAGCGAAATCAAAGAGCTAAACCTCAACACACTGGAATACCAATCTACCAAAAAAGCAAACTTCGCTACCCTCGAAAAAACAAAAACCATCGACAAACCCATTGACCGCTTTCCGGTACTAGTGGATGGTGATGATAAAGCAGGTGAATTTTACCGCAAGAACTTTGCGGGTATGTTTGCTTACGTCTCCAACCGCATCCCTGAAATCTCTGACGAACTCTACAAAATAGACGACGCTATGAAAGCCGGTTTCGGCTGGGAAAATGGTCCGTTTGAAATCTGGGACTCCATTGGTGTGGAAAAAGGACTCGAACTCATCAAAGCCGAAGGACTGAAAGTTGCCGACTGGGTGAATGAAATGTTGGCTTCGGGCAACAAATCGTTTTACACTGTCAAAGAAGGTGCTACTTATTATTATGACATTCCGTCTAAAAAACAAACCAAAGTACCGGGACAGGATGCCTTTATAATCCTGAATAACATACGCGAAAGCAAAAAAGTATGGAGCAATAATGACGCAATCATACAAGACTTGGGTGATGGTATCATCAACCTGGAATTCCAGAGCAAGATGAACACCATTGGTGAAGGCGTTCTCGCCGGCATCAACAAAGCCATTGACCTGGCAGAAAAAGAATACGACGGATTGGTTATCGGTAATCAAGACGCCAATTTCTCTGTGGGTGCCAACATTGGCATGATTTTTATGATGGCTGCAGAGCAGGAGTATGACGAACTGAACATGGCTATCAAATACTTTCAGGACACCGTAATGCGCGTGCGCTACTCCTCTATCCCTGTAATAGTCGCTCCACACGGGATGTCTTTAGGTGGAGCCTGTGAAATAAGCATGCACGCAGACAAAGTTGTCGCTGCCGCAGAAACATATATCGGTTTGGTGGAATTTGGTGTGGGAGTAATTCCAGGAGGAGCCGGTTCCAAAGAAATGACGGTGCGTGCCGCAGACACATTCAAAAAAGACGATGTCGAACTCAACGTTTTGCGTGAATACTTCCTTACCATCGGTATGGCCAAAGTTGCAACCTCAGCTTATGAGGCTTATGATTTGGGCATCCTGCAAAAAGGAAAAGACATCGTGGTGGTCAACAAAGACCGTCAGCTCGCTGAAGCGAAAAAGCATGCGTTGCTATTAGCCGAAGCCGGTTATACCAGACCCATTGAAAGGACCGACATCAAAGTGCTTGGCACACAAGCTTTGGGGATGTTCTTAGTGGGAACAGACCAAATGGTCGCCGGGAACTACATCAGCGAGCACGACAGAAAAATTGCCGATAAACTCGCTTATGTCATGGCAGGTGGAGACCTTTCAGAAGCGACACTGGTGAGCGAACGCTACCTTCTCGATTTGGAGCGCGAAGCCTTTTTGTCACTTTGTACTGAAAGAAAAACACTGGAACGCATACAGCATATGCTGAAGACGGGGAAACCGTTGCGTAATTAAGGGTCCCCTCCCCAGCCCTCCCCAAAAGGGAGGGAGCAAAATTGATAAATTGAAAACAATATAGTAAAGGCGTAGTATACTACGCCTCAATCAAAAAATAATAACAAATAAAGATGGAGTCTAAGTCTTAATACTCAAATCTTAATACTATAAAAATATGAAAACAGCTTATATAGTATCAGCATACCGAACCGCCGTGGGCAAAGCACCACGCGGACTCTTTCGATTTAAGCGGCCCGACGAACTCGCAGCAGAAACCATTCAATATATGATGGAAAAAATGCCGCAACTGGATAAAACCCGCATTGATGACGTCATGGTAGGAAATGCCATGCCTGAAGCCGAACAAGGCCTCAACATGGGTCGTCTCATCTCCTTAATGGGGTTAAAAACCGTGGACGTTCCCGGGGTAACCGTAAATCGC
>JBBDVI010000102.1:0-6006 GCA_040903465.1 Flavobacteriaceae bacterium | reverse complement strand
ATCCCCACTATATCAGCAACAGGCGCCGAAGTATCACGAACCTGTGTTTTAAGCGGTCCCGAACGAAAATTGGGAATCAACAGTGATTATACTCCCTTTGATCAGGTATTACTCGATCCTGATTTAACCAAAGGAGTACCAAAAAACCAATGGTTTTATACCGGAATGGATTGTTATATTCACTGTATTGAATCCCTCACCGGAACCTTTTTAAATGCATTTAGCCAGAGTTATGGTGAGAAAGCCTTTGATTTGTGTAAGGAAATCTTTTTAAATAATAGCCTGAGCGATGAAGATTCAAGAGCCAAGCTAATGATGGCTTCCTGGCACGGTGGAATGAGTATTGCTTATTCACAAGTGGGCGTTGCACACGCTATGAGTTACGGACTTTCATTTGTACTGGGCACTAAGCACGGAATCGGGAACTGTATAGTTTTTAATCATCTTGAAGAATTTTATCCTGACGGTGTGGCCCTGTTTAAAGAATTTGTTGCAAAACATCAAATAGATATTCCACAAGGTGTTTGTAAAGACCTTACTAAACAACAATTGGAGACTATGATCAACGTGGCTTTGAGCCTGGAACCGTTATGGGAAAATGCGTTGGGCCCTGATTGGAAAAAAACAATCACGCACCAGAAATTAAAATCCATTTATCAAAAGCTATAAGGATGCGCGGCTTGGCTTCTTTTGTTTTTCATAAAATTTTTGGCTGGAAAGTAGAAGGGAGCCTTTCTCCTGAAATCAAAAAATCTGTAATCATTGTTCTGCCTCATACCAGCTGGCATGATTTTTATATTGGTGCTCTGGTGAGGAAAGTAATAGGAATCCCAATACATTTTGTTGCGAAAAAGGAATTGTTCAGGCCTCCCTTTGGATGGTATTTTAAATGGATGGGAGGAGCACCCATAGATCGTTCATCAAAACAAAATACAGTTCAGGAAGTAGTAGCTATTTTTGAAAAACATGACAAGTTCAGGTTGGCAATTGCCCCCGAAGGGACCCGCAAAAAAGTAGAAAAATGGAGATCAGGGTTTTATTATATTGCGCTTGAGGCCAAAGTGCCCATTATTTGTGTAGCCTTTGATTACAGTACTAAAACCGTAAAAATTAAAGATGCTTTTTATCCTTCAGGAAATTATGAAAATGATTTAAAAGTTCTGAAGTTGTTTTATGCAAATGTTGTGGGAAAAATTAAGGCATATACATAAGAGCCTTATACATATTAGAAAATAGATTGGCACTCGTTGCAATAAAAATATCAATACTAAAGTTTTTTCTTGATCGTTTCAAGGATTAGTTTTGTAGTTTTGCCGTTTTGAAGAAATCAAGGTTGTAAGTTTATGGAAAAGTCCAGAATATATTTATCATCGCCCCATATGGGAGGAAATGAACTTTCATATATTCATGAGGCTTTTGACAGCAACTGGATAGCTCCATTGGGTCCCAATGTTACAGGTTTTGAAAATGACCTTTCGTCATATCTGGTTTCAAATTCAAAAGATGAAATACACGTGGCAGCCCTCAGCTCAGGTACTGCCGCATTGCATCTTGCATTAATTTTACTGGGAGTTGAAAGAGGTGATGAAGTAATCTGTCAAAGCATGACATTTTCAGCATCTGTAAATCCTATTGTTTATCTAGGGGCAACACCTGTTTTTGTTGACAGTGAACCCACTACCTGGAACATTTGCCCGGTTCATTTGGAAAGAGCCATCCAAGACCGGATAAAAATAGGAAAAAAACCAAAAGCCATTATTGCTGTTCATTTATATGGAATGCCATATCTAGTAGATGAAGTAAGAAATGTAGCCAATCAATATGAAATCCCAATCATTGAAGATAGTGCAGAAGCGCTGGGAAGTACTTATAAAGGATTAAAATGTGGCACTTTTGGTGATATATCGATATTATCTTTTAACGGTAATAAAATCATAACAACATCAGGTGGCGGAGCATTGGTAAGCAGGAAGAAACAGTTTAAACAAAAAGCTATTTTTCTGGCCACTCAGGCACGGGATGATGCTCCGCATTATCAGCACAGTGAGATAGGGTATAATTACAGAATGAGTAATATATGTGCAGGAATAGGGCGGGGACAAATGGAAGTTTTAGACCAGCATATAAGCTTAAGAAAAAAGAATAACGAATTTTATAAAAAAGAATTTGTAGATTGTGAAGGAGTAAGTGTTTTTAGTGAGCCAGATGATACTTTTCACTCAAACCATTGGTTGAGTTGTATCCTTGTTGATAAAAACACAAGCCGGGGAAAAGGAGTAGATGATTTACGTTTGGCATTTGAAAGTGATAACATTGAATCACGCCCGTTGTGGAAACCCATGCATTTGCAACCGGTTTTTAAAACAGCCCCCTATTATGGAGAAAGGGTAGCCGAAAACCTTTTTGAACGAGGATTGTGTTTGCCGTCAGCCTCAAACCTCACAACAGACGATTTAAAAAGAATAAAAAAAATAATAACTGCTGTATTTTTGTAATATTAATCTCCCCAAATTAATAAAAGGTATTTCATTCTTTAATATTTACCTTATATTAGACGACCTATAATTGTATGATACACAGATTTAAAAACAAGATACAGCGGGTTATATACACGGGAGATAATAACATAGGGATTACCAATATCAGGTATCTTCCCAGGTGGATTGTCCTGTTAATGGATATTACAATCCTTGCCATCTCGCTGTTATTAACCCATTTCATTTTATTAAACGTAAACATAAAGTTTTATGAGACACTGGATTTGTCTGTACAATATGGATTGATCTTAGTGGTAAATACCATATTCTTCCTTCTTTATAAGACCTATTCCGGGTTAGTAAGACACTCTACCTTTACGGATATTACAAAATTATTACTGGCCTCTTTTTCTACGTTACTGGTTTTGAGTATTATAAATTACACTTCTTTTTTTCTTGACGGAAACAAAGTTTATTTAATGCCCGGTCTTATTTTTTACGCCTTCATTTCGTTTTCCTTTTTATTGCTTTTCAGGCTTTTCATAAAAAAAATATACAGGGTATTTAAAGGGAAAGAATTAAGAGGAGCCTTTAAAAAGCGCATTGTTATTTATGGAGTGGACGATCAGGCAATATCAATTGCTGAAGCCTTGCAAACCGAGACTGTCCAGCCCTTTGAAATTGTTGGTTTCCTTGCAAAAAGTAAAATATACAGGAATATTAGAATATTAGACAAACCTGTTATTAACTATAAAAAGAGCCTCACAGAGCAGTTAAAAAATTACAATGTGAATGGTCTCTTAATCATTGAAGATACGTTATCTATAAATGAAAAAAACAAGCTTGTTGATGAGTGTTTAAAAGAAAATATACAAATATACAATGTACCTAAAGTTGAAAAGTTACAACAAAAGAAAGTTGTTACCGAACAAATCAGGGCAATAGAAATTGAAGATTTATTAAACCGGCAGGAAATAAACCTTGATGATGATGTCATAAGGGAAAACATTCAGGGCAAAACAATTTTAATAACCGGTGGTGCGGGTTCTATAGGAAGTGAAATCGTCAGACAGGTTTTAAACTACAAACCGGAATTGGTTGTCATTCTTGACCAGGCAGAAACACAACTTCACGAATTGGAATTGGAACTCAGGGAAAATTATCCTGATGCCAATATTATAGCAGAGCTTGCAAATATTACAAATATGTACCGCCTTGCATTGGTATTTGACATGTATGAATTTAATTTAATTTACCATGCAGCAGCATACAAGCATGTTCCAATCATTGAACGCAACCCCCATGAGGCTATTTATGTAAATATTTTGGGTACTATGAATCTGGTAAAACTTGCCATAGCACATTCTGTTCAACATTTTGTCATGATCTCTACAGATAAGGCGGTAAACCCCACAAATGTAATGGGAGCTTCAAAACGGGCTGCTGAAATGTATGTACAATCGATACAAAACGAGAAAGGTGTAAATACAAAATTTATAACAACACGTTTCGGGAATGTTTTGGGTTCCAACGGATCAGTAATTCCCCATTTTAAAAGACAAATTGCTAAAGGAGGCCCAATCACGGTAACCCACCCTGATATCATCAGATATTTTATGACAATTCCGGAAGCATGTCAACTCGTTCTTCAAGCCGGAACTATGGGTAAAGGGGGAGAAATATTTGTCTTTGATATGGGCAAACCCATGCGCATTATGGATCTTGCTACAAGAATGATACGACTTTCAGGTTTGGTGCCTGATGAAGATATTAAAATAGAAGTAACGGGTTTGAGACCGGGCGAAAAACTTTTTGAAGAATTATTGGCAGATTCCTCAGTAAACTTAAAAACACCGCATGAAAAAATAATGGTTGCAAAAGATGAGGCAAGGCCTTTTAATGCTTTAAAAAAGAAATATGAAAGTTTAGTGAAGGTTTCATTGCGTGGAGATGAAGAAAAAGTAGTAACACTTTTAAAAGAAATCGTGGAAGAGTATAAAAGTGAAAACTCAAAGTTTGCCTCTTTGGACCACAAATAGCTGTTTTTCCTAAAAAATAAATAAATTAAGACCCCATTCTTTAAAAAGCATTTACCTTTGCAAATCCAAATTTATAAAAATGTTTCATTTACATAAAAAATACAAAGACCTGATTTTTAGGTTTTTTCCTTTTCTTGTCCTCTTTTTACTTTTGACTTCATGCGTTTCAAAAAAGGAAGTTATTTATCTGCAGGACATTGAAAGTATAGCGTCCAATACTGAAAAGCTATATAGCACAACTGTTATTCAGCCTAATGACTTATTAAATATTAATGTTTCTGCTTTTGATATGGAAGCTGTTGCACCTTTCAATTTAATTATGCCCACCAGGCCGCAGCAAAACCAGCAGATAGAAAATGCATCAACAAGCCAGAAGCTTAACTATCTTGTAAGCAATGATGGTACTATCGAGTTTCCCGTTTTAGGTACGGTTAGCGTTGGGGGACTCACAAGGCAGGAACTTACTTCAAAATTAAAAAAGGAAATAAGTGCTTATGTGAAAAACCCCATAATAAATGTAGCCATTGTGAATTATAAAGTCACGGTGCTGGGAGAAGTGAGCAGACCGGGTACATTCACGATTCCTGATGAGCGCATTACACTGCTTGAAGCACTTGGGCGTGCCGGTGATATGACAATCTTTGGAAAAAGGGACAATATTATTGTATTGAGGGAAAAAGATGGAGTAAAGTCACACACCATTGTAGACATTACAAAATCTGACTTTCTGTATTCACCTTACTATTTTTTACAACAAAACGATGTAATCTATGTACAGCCCAACTCAGCTCAGATAAGCTCAGCGGCATACAATAGAAACTCTTCGGTATATATTTCAATAGCATCTGTATTAATTTCTTTAATAGTAGTTATTTCAAGATAATTTATAATGGAAAACCCCCAACATAATATTGACCTTAATACCCAAAACGAACCCACACTAAGAGAGCAAATTGCCATTTATTCAAGACACTGGCCATGGTTTGTTCTTACAGTACTTATAAGTTTGTCGATTGCTTTTATTTATTTGCGTTATACTACACCTTTTTACCAATCAAAAGCATCAATCATTATCAAGGATAGTAAAGGCAGGGGCGCCGCCTCTGAACTTGCAGCCTTTGAAGACATTGGTTTGATTAGTGGTATGAATACCAATAGTATTGAAAACGAAATTGAAATCCTTCGCTCCAGACGCTTGTTGCGTAATGTAGTGAATGAACTCGATCTGAACATCAGATATTTCATTGAAGGAAACATAAAGACTACTGAACTTTTTTCAAACAAGCCTTTTACCGTTAGTATTCTCGATGAAAATGAAGATTTTGAATTTCCGAAAGATCCGGCTCAGTTTATCATAACATCTTCAGACACCTTTCGTTTTATAGATGAAGAAAATGAATTAAGCATTGATGCCGGCTTTGGTGATAAACTTGAATTGCCTTATGGAGCCATTACGGTAATTCCCAACACAGAAGTTTTAAATTCTTTGA
>JBBDVI010000101.1:0-6227 GCA_040903465.1 Flavobacteriaceae bacterium | reverse complement strand
TGAAGCAACCACAATCACCATAGAAGTTAATGTAGGCAGTGCAGGAGTAGGCTATCATCTCGTGGGCCTTCCGGACAATGCGATTAGGGAAAGCAATCATAGAATTGCCGCAGCATTTCAAAACAACGGGTATAAGATTCCGGGAAAGAAAATCATCTTAAATATGGCCCCGGCAGATCTTCGTAAAGAAGGTTCTGCTTATGACCTGCCACTGGCAATTGGTATTCTCGCTGCCACAGAGCAGATAGAATTAAAGAACAATCCCGATGATTATATCATAATGGGCGAATTATCTCTCGATGGCAATGTTCAGCCTATACGCGGGGCATTGCCCATTGCTTTTAAAGCGAAAGAAGAAGGGTTTAAAGGTTTTATTCTTCCAAAACAAAACGCTAAAGAGGCTGCAATCGTTGAAGGCCTGGAAGTTTTTGGAGTCGATACTATTAACGAAGTCATCGAATTTTTTGATAAAGACCATCCTTTGGAACAGACCATTGTAGATATTGAAGCCGAATTTTATGAACATCTCAATCATCCCGAATTTGATTTTTCTGATGTAAAAGGTCAGGAGTCTATCAAACGCTGTATGGAAATTGCTGCTGCAGGAGGGCATAATGTTATTTTAATTGGCCCACCCGGATCGGGAAAAACAATGCTGGCCAAGAGGCTACCTTCCATTTTGCCCCCAATGACACTAACAGAAGCACTTGAAACCACAAAAATACACAGTGTGGCTGGAAGGACAAAAGATCAATCAGGCATCATGACACAACGCCCTTTCAGGAGTCCGCATCACACAATCAGCGACGTCGCGCTGGTTGGTGGTGGCACTTATCCGCAACCCGGAGAGATTTCACTTTCTCACAATGGTGTCCTTTTTCTGGATGAATTACCTGAATTTAAACGCGGTGTTCTCGAAGTGCTGCGCCAGCCGCTTGAAGATCGTGAGGTCACAATCTCAAGGGCTAAGTTTACGGTAACTTACCCAAGTAGTTTTATGCTGGTGGCAAGTATGAACCCCAGTCCGGGTGGATATTTCAACGACCCTGACGCCCCGGTAACATCTTCACCCGCCGAAATGCAACGTTACCTGAGCAAAATTTCGGGTCCTTTACTTGACCGCATTGATATTCACATTGAAGTAAACCCGGTTCCGTTTGAAAAACTTAGCGAAGAACGCAAGGGAGAAAGTAGCGTTATTATCAGAGAACGCGTTACCAATGCAAGGGAAATTCAAACAAAACGTTTCGCTGAAAGCGAAACCATTCATTACAACGCTCAAATGGGGGTCAAACAAATAAGGGAATACTGTAAACTTGACGAAGCCTCACTCGCTTTGCTCAAAACAGCAATGGAACGCTTAAACCTCTCTGCCAGAGCTTATGACAGGATTTTAAAAGTAGCCCGAACCATAGCAGATCTTGAAGGTAGCAAACCTATCACGGGAACACACATCTCAGAAGCGATACAATACAGGAGTCTCGACAGGGATGGCTGGTTTGGCTAACAGTTAAATGCACATTAAAAAGTTTTTATTTTCATTTTTACGAGTATATTTGACCACTTATCTTATTTAAAAAACATGGACATTCTTCAACAAGCACCCAAAATAGAATTGCGCAACCTCGTTGTTTCAGATTATATCGAACTCAAAAAATCGATGATTGAGTCTTATCATGGCATGGCTGAAGACTATTGGACCGAGAAAGAGATAAAATTGTTACTTAAAAAATTTCCGCAAGGGCAACTCTGTATTGAAATTGACGGTAGAATTGTGGGTTGTGCCCTCAGCATAATTATCAAGGCGTCAAAATTTGAAGACGACCACTCTTACAAACAGATAACAGGAAACTTCACCTTCAACACTCACAATGACGAGGGCGATGTGCTCTATGGAATAGATGTTTTCATACATCCTGAATTCAGGGGTTTACGTCTAGGAAGAAGACTTTATGAGGCTCGCAAGGAACTCTGTGAGCAACTTAACTTGCGCTCCATTGTTTTTGGTGGAAGAATCCCCAATTATAACAAATATGCAGATGAGCTTACGCCAAAACAATATATAGAAAAGGTAAAGCGCAAAGAGGTAGACGATCCTGTGTTGCTTTTTCAGCTGGCAAATGATTTTCACGTGCGCAAGGTTTTAAAAGGATATTTGGATGGCGATAAGGAATCTATGGAATATGCCGTTTTGATGGAATGGATCAACATATATTATGTCAAGTCAACCAAAATACTCGATTCTGCAAAAAAGGTCGTTCGTTTAGGCCTGGTTCAATGGCAAATGCGACTTTTCAAAAACTTTGATGCAGTTGTCAACCAAATTGAATTTTTTGTAGACGCGATATCAGACTACCAGAGTGATTTTGTTCTCTTTCCCGAATTTTTCAATGCGCCCTTAATGGCAGATTTCAATGATTTGAAAGAAGCCGAAGCCATCAGGAAATTATCAGAATATACAGAACCATTACTGGAAAAATTCAGGGAGTTTGCCATTTCATATAACATCAATATCATTACAGGAAGCATGCCCCAGAAAGAAGGAGACCATTTATACAATGTGGGTTTTGTGTGCCGTCGTGACGGAAGTTATGAACGATATGAAAAACTCCATATAACACCGGCTGAAGAGTCAGCCTGGGGTATAAAGGGAGGCAACCGCATACAAGCCATTGATACTGATTGTGGTAAAATTGGGGTATTGATTTGTTATGACGTGGAATTTCCTGAAGTTTCACGTTTACTCGCAGATGAAGGGATGAATATCCTCTTTGTTCCTTTTATGACTGACACCCAAAATGGTTACGAACGCGTGCGGAATTGTGCCAAAGCCCGGGCCATTGAAAATGAATGCTATGTCGCCATTGCAGGAAATGTGGGCAACTTGCCCAAAGTAAACAATATGGATATCCAGTATGCACAAAGTGCGGTATTTACGCCCTCTGATTTTGCTTTTCCGGTAAACGGAATTAAAGCCGAAGCCACACCCAATACAGAAAGCACGTTGATTGCTGATGTGGATATGGATCTGCTTAAAGAATTGCACAACTTTGGAAGTGTGAGAAACATGAAAGACAGAAGGCTTGATTTATACCAGTTACGAAAGAAAAAACAAAAGGATTCCTGAATTTAAAAGAATTTAGACAACCTTTTTATCCACTTGGCTTTGTTGTTATAAGGTGCGTATCTCAGAGGGATATCCAGCCATGTAGCTCTTTTGGTGATGGCTTTTTTGTGTGAAAAAGTTTCGAAACTGTGTTTTCCGTGATAAGCTCCCATACCGCTGTTCCCAATTCCGCCGAAAGGCAATCTCGGGTTTACAATATGCACGAGGGTATCATTGATGGTCCCACCTCCAAAAGCATATTTCTTTATCATTTTTTCACTGAATGATTTTTTTGAGCTGAACACATACAACGCCAACGGATTTGGATATTTGTGCAAAACCAAATCAATGTCTTTTTCGGTTTGATAAATCAAAACAGGGAGGATGGGCCCAAAAATTTCATCTTTCATGACCTCACTGTGCAGTGAAGGGTTGAGAAGCACTGTGGGCTCGATAAACAAATCATCCATATCTGAACCGCCTCCTATAATCACTTTATCTTCAGGGATTAATGAGACTAATCTGTTGAAGTTGGATTCATTTATGATGCGGGGGTAGTCTTTGGAATATTTGGGGTTTTTTCCATAAGCGCGCTCAATTTCCTTTTGAAGGGAATTTAGGAATTTTTTTTCTATTTTTTCATGTACTAAAAGATAATCAGGCGCGATGCAGGTTTGACCGGCATTGATGAATTTTCCCGAAACGATGCGTTTAACCGCTGTATTTACTTTAGCACTTTCATCAATGATACAAGGGTTTTTTCCGCCAAGCTCCAGCGTATGGGGAGTCAGGTTTTCTGCAATGGATTTGGCAACTATTTTACCCACCTTGACACTTCCGGTAAAAAAAACATAGTCCCATTTTTCCTTCAATAAATTTTGTGCTGTCTCGACGCCTCCTTGAAATACTTTAACATATTCAGGAGGAAACACTTCTTTTATGATGATGTCAATAACTGAAGCTATTTGCGGTGTGAGCTCACTGGGTTTTACAATAGCTGTGTTTCCTGCAGCTATAGCTCCAATTAATGGAGATATTGCCAGCTGAAAAGGATAATTCCACGGGGCAATAATCAAAACCGTACCATAAGGTTCAAAATAGATAAAGTCCTTTGAAGGGAAATTGAATAATGTAGATTTCACTGATTTTGTTCGCGACCAGTTTTTAAGGTTCTTGAGGGTAAACTTTATTTCCTTTTCAATGAGGGTAGTCTCTGTGACGATGGTTTCAAATGGTGGTTTTTTAAAATCTTTGTAGAGCGCATCGCATATGGTTTTCTCTCTTTTTTTAACCGCTTTGAGCAGTTTTTTCAAAATATCTATTCTATAGCTTACATTTTTTGTTTTTCCGGTTTGGAAAAAGTTTTTTTGCAATTGTACTCTTTCAGAGATGTTTTTGCTTTCAACCATTTTCAGAATTACTATCTTTATCTAAGCACTAAGATAATCAATTAAAAAATCCATAGCAATGATAAGAAAACTATTTTATGGATTTGCAAGTTTTAAAATTGAATGAAAAACATCTTTCGTAACATTGGTCCCGGGACACTTGTCGCTGCGGCATTTATAGGTCCCGGGACCTTAACTGTCTGCACCCTTGCAGGAGTTCAGTTTGGTTTTACACTGCTCTGGGCAATGGGTCTTTCTATTGTAGCTACCCTTGTTTTACAGGAAATGGCCATGCGTTTGGGACTTGTTTATGGAAAAGGACTTGCTCATACTATTAAAGACCAAATCTCAAATAAGATTGTAAAGGTTTTGGCTCTTATGCTGATTCTTTCGGCAATAGTGGTGGGAAATGCTGCCTATGAAGCCGGAAATATTAGTGGTGGAGTTCTGGGAGTTGAGACTTTTGTGAGCAACGCTACCACAACGATGATGGGGTTACAAGTCAACTACTTGAGTTTGATTGTGGGTGGTATTGCTTTTATACTCCTTTATATCGGAAATTATAAAATTATTGAACGGGTTTTGATTGTACTTGTCATTCTGATGAGTTTATCATTCATTATAACAGCCTGGCTGACCAATCCGGATTTTAGTGAAGTCTTGAAAGGACTTTTTATTCCTGAAATTCCGGAAGAAGGTTTTTTAATGATTCTTGGTCTGGTTGGGACTACAGTAGTGCCTTACAATTTGTTTTTACACGCGGCTATCGTTAAAGAGAAGTGGCAGGACAAATCTCAATTGAAAGCTGCAAAAATTGATTCTTACATTTCCATAATTCTCGGAGGACTTGTTTCGATGGCCATTATTGTTTGTGCTGCTGCGATACAAGGCACGTCCATTGAAAATGCTGCTGATCTGGCAAAAGGTATCGAGCCTTTATATGGCTCTTTTTCAAAATATATACTGAGTTTAGGTTTGTTTGCAGCGGGGATAACCTCTGCGATTACAGCACCATTGGCAGCTGCTTATGTGGCTAATGAATGTTTTGGATGGAAACCCTCTTTAAAATCTTATAGATTCAGGATAGTGTGGATGACCATACTCTTTTTGGGGATTATTATTTCCTCGATTGGATATAAGCCCATTGAAGTCATCAAATTTGCACAAATAGCAAATGGTATATTACTTCCTGTCATTGTTGGCTTTTTACTATGGGTGGTCAATAGAAAGGGTGTTTTGGGTAGTAATACAAATTCGATATTTCAAAATGTGATTGGTGTGGTTATTTTTATAACAACTATTATTCTGGGATTGCGCAGTTTAGAGAAGGTATTTCAGTTTTCAATATTTTAAATTTTATTTGCTAATGCAAAAAGCAATTGACATCAATGCAGATCTTGGGGAAGGCTGTGGTTTTGACAACCGGATAATGCCATTGATATCCTCCTGTAATATTGCTTGTGGAGGCCATTTTGGCGATGAAGATTCAATCACAGAAGCACTTCAACTGGCTAAAAAACACAAGGTAAAAGTGGGAGCGCATCCTTCATATCCTGATAGGGAAAACTTTGGAAGAAAGATTTTGAAAATTTCGAAAGAAAAGCTAAAAGATTCCCTTCTTACCCAACTTAGACTGATACAAAGTATTTGCGATAAGAATGAAATTGAGTTGAATCACGTCATACTTCACGGGGCTTTATACAAATTTGATACAATAGAAAAGGAAGTTTCTG
>JBBDVI010000100.1:0-6301 GCA_040903465.1 Flavobacteriaceae bacterium | reverse complement strand
GGCAAAAGATGAGCGAACAGTAGTGTCCAGCATTTTGTCATAATCACAATCAGCAAAGATGAGGTTGGGGTTTTTTCCGCCCAGCTCGAGTGATAATTTTTTAAACATCGGTGCTGCTGTTCGTGCGATGTGTTCGCCGGTTGCTGTTCCTCCGGTAAAGGAGATGGCTTTGATTTGAGGGTGTTCCACAATAGCTTGCCCTGTGGTATGGCCCAAACCGTGAACGATGTTCAAAACGCCTTTGGGCAAGCCTGCATCATTGCATATTTCGCCCAAAAGAAAAGCAGTCATTGGAGTGACTTCGCTGGGTTTGGCAACCACACTGTTGCCGGCAGCTAGTGCGGGTGCTATTTTCCAGGTAAACAAATAGAGTGGGAGGTTCCACGGTGAAATGCAACCCACAATGCCCAGGGGTTTCCTGAGCGTGAAATTCACTGCATTGTGACCCACGCTTTCGTGGGCTTCGCTTGCAAACTGTGTAATGGCATGACCAAAAAACCGAAAGTTGCTCGCTGCTCGCGGGATATCAACAGCTGTTGCCAAGGAAACGGGTTTGCCGTTGTCTTTGGATTCGGCTTCGGCAAGCATAGTTAGTTTATCTTCAATCAAGTCAGCGATTTTGAGTAGTATTTTACTGCGTTCTTCAAACGTAGTATTTGACCATTCCGGGAAAGCTTTTTCAGCAGCTTGATAAGCAGCTTCAACATCTTCCTTTCCTGAATTAGGTATTTTACCATACACCTCTCCGTTTGCGGGATTGTAATTGTCAATCCATTCACCTGATTTTGGGTTCTGGAAATTGCCGTTTATATAATTTTTTATCTCATTCATAACCTTGAACATTAAACCTGAAACCTGAAACTATTTCGGCTTATAAGCCATAACTTTAATCTCCACCAACAAATGCGGGTGTGGTAATTGATGAACAGCCACCGTTGTGCGGGTTGGGCCGTCACTGCTAAAATATTCACCATAGGCCTTGTTGTAGCCGGCAAAGTCATTCATATTGACCAAAAAACTGGTAACATCAACCACATCCTCCAGGCCGGCACCTTCCTCGGCGAGAAAGTCACGAATGTTTTCAATCACGGCACGAGTTTGAGCCTCGATATCGAGTTTCATACTTCCCATTTCGTCCACTTGTTCGACACCGGCAAATGTGTTGTCAGCCTTGCGTGAGCTGGTTCCCGATACAAATATAAAATCACCCACACGTTTAACGTGCGGATATTTTCCCCTGGGGGTGGCTTTTCCTTGAATTAGTTTTCCTTTCATATTTTAGATGTTAGACTATAGATATTTAGTAATTTTGGCTGGGTGCTGGGTGCTGGATGTTGTTTTAAGATGTTCTATGAGAATCTAATTGGTCACCCAATTTACGTTTTTAATTTAGTTTTAAATGCAATCATCATATTCATTAAATGATACGCTTTTTGGTATAATGAATCAAAGCTTGCCTCGTTTATATAACCCCTTCTTTTGGCTTTGTATAAGCAAGTTACAACTTCAGCTAATGACCTAACAGAGTAACCTAAAAACCTATTGAACTCTAGGTTTGATTGTTCAATTGCGCCCTCAGAAATATTTAAAGCAATAGAATCACCTGCTCTTAATATTTGAGAAGACAAATTGTACATTTCTGGTTTTGGGAAATTTTTTGATATTTCATAAATTTCTTCACCATAGTCCATAGCTTTTTGCCAAATAACTAATTTTTCAAATTTAAAACTCATCTTTCAATAAATTTAATTAAAATTTCAATTCCGTGATTTTAATTTACATAGTTAAAAAAACACTATACTTCCAGCACCCAGCACCCCAAATCAATACCCATACTTCTCTTTCCAAAGCGACTTCAAATAATTGCGGTATACATTCTCTTTTGCATTATTTCCCGGTTCATAAAATGTTTTTCCTGAAACTTCTTCAGGCATAAACTCGTGGGGTACAAAATTGCCTTCATAGTTATGTGCATATTGATACTTCTCTCCATATCCCAGTTCTTTCATCAGCTTGGTGGGTGCGTTCCTTATCGAAAGCGGTACTTCCAGATCCCCGGTTTGCTGAACGGTTGCCAGTGCTTCATTGATCGCCTTATAACTCGCATTGCTTTTGGGTGAGTTGGCAAGGTAGATGGTACACTGGCTCAAAATGATGCGCGATTCAGGGTAACCAATGGTGGCCACTGCCTGAAAGGTATTGTTTGCTATCACCAAAGCCGTTGGATTTGCATTCCCGATATCTTCAGAAGCCAGGATAAGCAATCTGCGGGCAATGAACTTCACGTCCTCACCACCTGCAATCATTCTGGCGAGCCAATAAACCGCTGCATTGGGATCGCTTCCGCGAATGGATTTTATAAATGCTGAGATGATGTCATAATGTTGTTCGCCCGTTTTGTCATAGCGCACTGTTTTTTGCTGCACCTTTTGCATCACCAACTCATTGGTAATAGTGATTTTGTTTCCGGGTTCTGACTGTATGACGAGTTCAAACATATTGAGCAACTTTCGAGCATCACCGCCCGAAAGCCTCAAAAGTGCTTCGGTTTCTTGGAGTTTTATGTTTTTTTGGAGCAAGTGCTCATCTTTTTCAATAGCACGCTTTAAAAGGGCTTCTAAATCACTTTTTTCAAAAGGTTTCAATACATAAACCTGACAACGAGATAAAAGTGCAGCAATCACCTCAAAGCTCGGGTTTTCAGTTGTGGCACCAATTAAAGTGATCCACCCTTTTTCGACAGCCGCCAAAAGGGAATCTTGTTGTGATTTGCTAAAACGATGGATTTCGTCTATAAAAAGGATGGGGTTTTTGGTGGTGAAGAGTCCGTCGCCTTTTTTGGCTTTTTCTATGACTTCGCGCACATCTTTCACGCCGCTGCTAATGGCACTAAGAGTGTGGAATGGTCTCCCGCTTTCATTGGCGATGATGTTGGCAAGGGTGGTTTTTCCTGTACCGGGAGGCCCCCAGAAAATCATGGAAGGCACAATGCCTTGTTTTATCTGGGCTGTAAGCACACCGGTTTCACCCACAAGGTGGCGCTGACTGATGTAGTCATCTAAAGTTTTGGGACGGATGCGTTCTGCCAAAGGAGTGCTCATGCTGTAAAGTTATTGAATTTTTAAATTTTGACTTACTATCATTGGATTAATATTTTTGGAATTTGGTGCTTGTATTTTGAATTTTGAAGTGACTGCCACAATTTCAGTATCTTTAATGCGGCAGGTTTTTTGCCTTTATCTTATCGATGAAAAAAATAGACAATCCTTTTACGTTTACTCCCGCTACCATTGGCTATCCCATTTTATTTGTCATGGTTTTGTGGCTTGTCTATTGGTTTGAGATTCGATTTCATGTCATATTCAATGATTATGGTGTGTACCCAAGGACTGTTGAAGGGTTACGCGGTATTTTGTTCAGCCCGTTTATTCATGGAAGCCTCAAGCATCTTTTCAATAACAGTATTCCCTTGTTGGTGTTAAGTGCGGCGTTGTTTTACTTTTACCGGAAAGAGAGCTGGCGTGTTTTGTTGTATGGATTGTTGCTTACAGGCTTGCTCACGTGGCTTATTGGCAGGCCGGCAAATCACATTGGTGCCAGTGGTATTGTTTATATGTTGGTTTCTTTTTTGTTCTTTAAAGGTATTCTTTCAAAGTACTACCGCTTGATAGCATTGTCTTTAATTATTGTTTTTTTATATGGCGGCTTGCTGTGGTATGTTTTTCCCATCGAAAAAGGAATTTCGTGGGAGGGACACTTATCAGGTTTGATTGTGGGGTTTTTATTTGCTTTTTTATTTAAATCGAAAATTGAAAAGCCTAAAATTTATGCTTGGGAACACGATGACTACAATGAAGAGGAAGATGAATTCATGAAACAGTTTGATGAAGACGGAAACTTTATAGGAACGCCTAAAGAAGAAAAGGAAGAAAAACCAGAGGCATCCCTTGAAAAAACTTCTGAAATATCTAGTTCAAACAGAACTAAAATTATCATTAACTACACTTTTAAGAAAAAGAAAGACTAATCTTGCAGTTTTAAGGCTTCTTTTTTTAGCGTTTATAGTCTTTGGCGAACCACTTCATACAAAATAGCACCACAGGCCACTGATACATTTAAAGAGGCAATTTCTCCTTGCATAGGAAGTTTGGCTTTCAAATCCACTATTTTTAATACCGACGGGTTTACACCTTTATCTTCAGAGCCCATTAAAACCGCCAGGGGAGTGGTAAGGTCAGTCTCATAGATGGTTACATCTGCTTTTTCAGTGGCAGCGATGGTTTGTATACCAGAAGCCTGTAAAAAATAGACCGCATCCTTGATGTGGTCAACCTTACAGATGGGAACCTGAAAAACCCCTCCGGCTGAAGTTTTGATAGTATCTGCATTTACCGGTGCAGCCCCATGTTTCTGAATAATAATTCCATCAACTCCTGTACATGAAGCCGTTCTTATAATGGCGCCAAAATTTCGGGCATCTGAAATGGCGTCAAGAATGAGGAAGAAAGGAACGGTTTCTTTATTCAAAGCATTTTCAACCAGTTGCTCTAATGTGGAAAAACCAATAGGTGATATCGTAGCAACAGCGCCCTGGTGATTTCCCTGGGTAAGTTTGTTCATTTTTTCAAGGGGAACATAACTAAAGTTGATTTGCTTCTTTTTTAATGTGCTCAATAATTCCTGCATCAATGCCCCCTGGACATTTTTCTGTATAAAGACTTTATCGATTGTGGTGTCAGCCTGAGCAGCTTCCATTATGGCCCTGATGCCGTAAATTAGATTTTCTTTTTGCATGGTGTAAAGGTATAAAAAAACCACCCGCTTTTGGCGGGTGGCTTTATCATTTTAAAAAATTGTTATATTCTGGTTTACTGTTTTGTAAACTGTAATGTTACCGGGTAACTACCAGTACCACAACCGCCATCGGGCTCAAAATTTAAAATTTCAACAATTACTACATCATCATTTTCAAGATCTGCCTCAGCGTACGTGGCATTTGGTGATGTAGCCTGTGATATAGGATCTGTTGCACCTCCATCACAAGATAAACCTCCACCTTGAGGTAAACCTCTCGCCCTTATAGTACCACAATCAAAAGTAAATGTCATGGTCGAAGCAACGTCAAATCCAGTTGGAAAGAATGAGAAATTAAATTCCCTTACTGTTGAGGTAACTTGATTTACATTTACAGTTTGTGATTCAAAAGCTTCTCCATAAGTTGGGAAGAAAGGGTCTTGTTGTGAGCTTATTTGCTCCATAGTGTAGGCTCCTGTAAACCAACCGTTTGGAATTGGGCATACTACAAGAACACTCACAGTTATGGAATTATCGCTTACAACTCCACCGTTTATACTTACCAAGTCCAATACTAATAGCACAGGATCAGTACTTAGAGAAACATCTATTCCAGTTATAGTTAAAGAACCGTAATATTCACCCGCGGGTATAACCACATCATTGGTTGATAAAGAATAATTTTCAGAATCAATAGTAGATTCTTCTTCATTTACAACAACAGTAACAGTTCTATCCTGATCTGAAAGCGTGGTAACGCCTACTTCTACATCTATGGTAGATTCACCACCTAATAATACTTCCAGAGATGCTGAATTGTCTTCGAAAAATGCAAGTGTCTCCCCGCTATTAGGGTCATAAATTACATTTTCGGTTTTATCACAAGAGGTAAACAATACTCCCGTTGCAACAAACAATATTAATAATAAGTTTTTCATTTTTATATTTTTTTAATGATTAATAACCAGGGTTATTTTCAGGAATGTTTGGATTTGAATCAACTTCTACCTGAGGAAGAGGAAGCGTGAATCTATAATCTGTTGGGCCAAGTCCACAAGGGGTAGCACCACCACAATCCATAGGGTCGCGTTCAAAACCTTCATTAAGGTCTAAACGGAAACGTTTTAAATCAAGGTATCTGTGACCCTCATAAGCTAACTCTATTCTTCTTTCCTCTAAGATATCAGTTAGCGCTTCTGTTCTGCTTCCATAACTAGGTAAACTTACAGAAACTCCAAAACGGGCATCCCTTAGTTCTTTAATAGTTGCGGCAGCAGCACCAAACTGATCATCTCTTGCTTGGGCTTCGGCTTTTATTAGGTACATTTCAGAAATACGCATTGCTTTGAAATCGTTCATATAATCAATACCATCTCTTCCAAGATATTTTCCTATTAAATGCTCGTTGTCACCCACATCACTATCTTGATCTAATAGAACAAAAGATCTCACATCACTAAAGTTCAATTCATTGTATAGGTCATTTGACATTTCAATAAAGGCACCA
>JBBDVI010000099.1:0-6302 GCA_040903465.1 Flavobacteriaceae bacterium | reverse complement strand
GGTGTCACATATCTCGCCCAGAGTGTTTAATGCCTGTTGGTCATTAACTACTTGCGTTGAAAAATCTTCAAAAACAACTGTTACCGGAAAAACGAGGGTAACACTCGCACCCGTGTTGGAAAGGGCTAAAACATCTTCTTCATTTTCAAGGGTAAGGGTCTGGCCATTTACAATCACCTGATAAGGAAATTGAATGGAAGAACACGAAGTTCCGTCAATAAAATCATCAATACTCCCGCTGTTTTGCGAAGTGTTCAGCAAAAGTTTTGCAAGCACTGAGCTTGCTGTAAGGGTCTCATCAGGAGTTTCATTTATAAATTCTGACTCCTCCTTTTGGCATGACATAAACAGAAAACTCATAAAGAGTAAAAAGACACACACAAAGAGGAACAGAACTATAGAAAACTTTTTGTTTTTCATGGCTACTGTTTATTATATAAAGATAACAAGTTGTATCAAAAATACCCTACCTTCATAGAATAGAATATTTTAAATATATTTACAAATAAGTTAAATACGAAACTTTATGCCTCACGAAGATAACGTTTGTAAGGAATCTGTTTACAATCAATTGTTCAGGAAGCTGTCACCCGCCATTTATAATTTTATTTATTTTAAATGTGGAAATGCTGCCCGTGCAGAAGATCTGGTGCAGGAGGCCTTTATAAAACTTTGGGAAAATTGTGCCAAAGTACCGGGCGAAAAAGCAAAATCTTTCCTGTACACTGTTTGCAACAACGCTTTTCTAAATGAAGTGGCACACGAAAAGGTAGTCTTGAAATTCATAAAAAAAACAGGCCCATCCATCAATGAACAATCCCCACAGTATATTTTAGAAGAAAAAGAATTTGAACAAAAGTTGCAAACGGCACTTTCAAATTTAACCGAAGCCCAGCGTACCGCTTTTTTAATGAACCGAATAGAAGGTAAAAAGTATCGTGAAATAGCAGAAATCCTGGACATCTCGGTAAAAGCAGTGGAAAAACGCATGAGTCAGGCACTGGAATCACTGCGCAAGGATATAAAAAACATCTAGTTAAGTAGGGTATTTACAGGTATAGCTGTTTCATATAAAGATAAAGCAAACACAATGAGTGAAAAATTACTACATAAATTTTTAAATCACGAAATTACCGAAGCCGAGCTGGAAACACTCAAAGCCTCTGATGAATATCGTGATTACATCAAAATTGCCTCGCATACCGCCGACTTGCAAACTCCCGGCTTTGATAGTGAACGTCTCTGGTCAGAACTCACTGAAAAGAAAAAGACAACAGAAAAAAAGACCGTCAAGGTATTCCAATACAGAAGCCTGATGAAATATGCAGCCGTTTTTGTCTTGTTGCTTGCAGGCTATTTTTATGTGACCAACCTTGACGCGACGGTAAGTGCCGGTCTCGCCGAAAAGAGATCCTTCAACCTCCCCGATGATTCTGAAGTGGTCCTTAATGCCGGATCAAAAGTCAATTACAACATTGGTTCGTGGAACAAGGAAAGAGTGCTTTCGCTGGAAGGAGAAGCTTTTTTCGATGTGGCCAAAGGTAAAAAGTTTGACGTGGAAACGACACAAGGCATTGTGAGTGTATTGGGTACACAATTTAATGTGCAAAGCCGCAACAATCATTTTCACGTGAGTTGTTATGAAGGGCTGGTGCGTGTCTCATTTAATGGTGAGGATATACAACTTCCGGCAGGGAACAGCGTTATCATAGAAGACGGCAACATTGTCGCACGTCAGGAAATTAGTGGCACACAACCGGGCTGGATGTTTGACGAAAGTACCTTTGAAAACATGACACTTGAAAATGTGGTCGCGGAAATGGAACGCCAGTATGGCGTTGACATTACCCTCGATAACGTAGATGAAAAAATGCGATTTTCAGGGGCCTTCACACACAAAGACCTGGAAGCTGCTTTAAAAACAGTATGTGTACCATTGCAACTCAAATACACAATAGACAAACAAAGGGGCATAACAATTTATGGGGATTAAAAAAAGGGGGCAAATCATTTTATGGAGTATCTTGTTCATTCTTCCATTTTGGAACCATGCTACTTTTGCTCAGGAAACCCGCCAGCCTTTATCAATTGTTATCGAACAGCTGGAAGAACTTTTTGAGGTCCGGTTTTCGTATGCCAGCAGGGATATTGAAAACACCCGTGTCAATACGCCCGATTATAATAAATCACTACCCGAAATTCTTGAAAGCTTGAACAAAAGCAGTTCCCTGCATTTTAAGTTTATCGATGAGCGCTATATAGCCATCACCAAAAACCCCGACGCTTTTATTGACCTTTGTGGAGAGTTGATAAATGGTGATAGTGGTTTTCCGTTGGAAGGAGCTACCATACAGGTACTGGGAAGCGGCCAAACAGCAATCTCAGACACTAACGGTGCTTTCACGCTTCAAAATGTGCAGGATAACAGCCTTTTGGAAATAAGATACATTGGCTTTGAAACACTCACGGTCAATGCCGGTGCAATGCAAAAGGCAGAACCCTGTTCATCTCTTACAATGCAGCCCATCGTTAGCCAATTGGAAAATGTGGTGCTACAGGATATCTTTACCCGGGGTATCAACAAAAACAAAGACGGTTCCGTGACCATGGAAGTGGAAACCTTTGGCAACTTGCCCGGACTCACAGAACCCGATGTCCTTCAAATGATACAAACTCTTCCGGGTGTGATTAGTGCAGACGAAACAATCTCAAACATCAACATCCGCGGCGGAACCACCGATGAAAACCTCATCCTATGGGATGACATCAAAATGTACCAGAACGGACACTTCTTCGGAATGATTTCAGGCTTTAACCCCTACTTTACAAATAAGGTAACTTTTTTTAAAAACGGTACCCCTGCCCACTTTGGCGAAAGCGTTTCAGGCGTGGTGGCCATGCACGCTTCAGATGAAATTCCGGAAGAAACCACTCTTGGCTTTCAACTCAATATGATCAATTTTGGTGCCTTTGCCAAAATACCCGTAAACGATAAATGGGCAATTCATGTTTCCGGAAGACGTTCCTTTACAGACCTTTTTGAAAGCCCCGCATACAACCGTCTTTTTGATAAAGTGTTTCAGGATACTGAAATCACAAACCTGCAAAATAGCACGGGTTCAGGTGATTTAACTTCGGAAGAAGATTTTTCATTCTATGATTTTAGCCTGAAAACCATTTACAAAGCTTCTGAAAAAGACCACTTTCGCCTCAACTTCTTAACTATTGACGATAAGCTGGACTTCACTGAAACCTTTTCTAATGAAACTGTAGAAAACTCAGAAACCAGCGAACTGAGTCAAAGAAGCCTCGCGGGGGGACTATCCTGGAACCGCCAATGGAACACTGATGTTGCTACCAATGCCCTCGTCTACAGCTCATATTACTTACTCGATGCTTCCAACCTTGACATATTTTCCACCCAGCAATTTGAACAAACCAACGAGGTGCTGGAAACGGGAACCAAACTGGATGTTAAATGGCAATGGCAACAAAACAATGTGCTTACAGCCGGCTATCATTTTAGTGAAACAGGAATCACCAACAGCCAGGAAGTGAACATCCCGCGCTTTCGCAACTATGTAAAAGAAGTACTGCGCAACCACGCCCTCTTTGTTAGCAACTTTTTGGAAATCCCGGCCACACAAACAAGCATTACTGCCGGGCTGCGGGTCAATCATTTGACAAAGTTCAGTAAAACCCTCATCGAACCCCGTATAAACATCCATCAAAAGTTGGGCAACGGCTTTGCTTTGGAAGGGGCTTATGAGCAAAAAAGCCAGACCGTCACCCAACGCATCGATTTTCAAAGTGATTTCCTGGGTGTGGAAAAAAGAAGATGGGTACTGGCAAATGATGAAACAGTACCTGTCTTGACAAGCCGGCAATATTCATTAACCCTCATATATCAAAAAAACAACTGGTTGCTGCAGGCTGAAGGGTATTCCAAAGATGTTGACGGCATTACCACCGCCAATCAGGGATTTCAGAACCAACTGCAATTTGTGAGAACTACCGGCAGCTACAGTTCCGGCGGTCTCGAATTCATCATCAATAAAAAGACCCGAAACTGGAGTACCTGGTTCAGCTATACCTATGCAAATACCGAATACACTTTTGATGACTTGAATCCGGAAACCTTTCCGCATAATTATGACATCACCCATCAGGCAACGCTTGCCACTGCATACAGCATTCAAAACTTCAAACTGGCAGGAGGCATTAATTGGCACACCGGAAGGCCCTTGACCCTGCCCCTGGGAGAGAACACAGTTGAAATAAATAACGGCGAACCTATCATACAATACAACACGCCAAACGAAATCAGAAATGATGATTTCTTCAGGGTAGACCTCTCTGCAGAATATGAATTTAAAATTGGATCAACGGTAAACGGCAAGCTCAATGCTGCCGTGCTGAATGTGACCAACCGGAAAAATGTGTTGAATACGTATTTCGTTACGGAAACTAACGCAGAAGGAGACCCTGAAATAAACCGTGTGGAACAGATTTCCTTAGGGTTAACGCCCAATGTATCCCTGCAGGTAATCTTTTAAATTACATGCGCTCGGGTACATCGATGCCCAGCAACCCACACGCAGACTGAATCACCTCACCTACTTTTCGCGAAAGCTGAATGCGAAACTGCCGCTTCCCTTCCTCAATCTCTGCTAAAATGGGTACACGCTGATAGAAAGAATTGTAAGCTTTAACCAAATCATAAGTATAATTGGCTACCACCGCCGGACTAAAACCAGCTGCAGCATTGCTAATGACCTCAGGATACAACTCTAATTGTTTAATGAGTTCTTTTTCTTTTTCGTGCATTTCCACTGTCGCGGGCAAACTATATGCAGACTTGCTATCCTTCCGTAAAATAGACTGAATACGGGCATACGTGTACTGGATAAACGGACCCGTATTCCCCTGAAAATCGACACTTTCTTCCGGGTTGAAAAGAATGCGCTTTTTGGGGTCTACTTTTAAAATATAATATTTCAATGCACCCAACCCGATAGTTTGGTATAGAGATTCTTTTTCCGTGACGGTATAACCGTCCAGTTTGCCCAATTCTTCAGAAAGATCTTTGGCAGTTTGGGTCATATCAGCAATCAGGTCATCGGCATCGACTACGGTGCCTTCGCGGCTTTTCATTTTACCACTCGGCAAATCAACCATCCCATAACTCAGGTGAAAGAGGTTCTCTGCCCATGTATACCCAAGTTTCTTAAGGATTAAAAACAAGACCGTGAAATGATAATCCTGCTCATTCCCCACGGTATAAACCATACCGCCCACATCAGGATGGTCTTTCACCCGCTGGATGGCAGTCCCAATATCCTGGGTCATATACACGGCGGTGCCGTCACTGCGCAAAACAATCTTTTCATCCAGTCCTTCATCGGTCAGGTCAATCCAGACGCTGCCGTCATCTTTCCGGTAAAAAACCCCTTTGTCAAGGCCTTCAGTCACCACGTCTTTTCCTAAGAGGTAAGTATCGCTTTCGTAATAATTTTTGTCAAAATCAACACCTATGTTTTTATAAGTAACTTCAAAACCTTCATAGACCCAGCCGTTCATCATCTTCCACAAATCCACGGTTTCCGGGTCACCGTTTTCCCATTTCTGGAGCATTAACTGGGCTTCCAATAGTAGTGGCACCCTCTTTTTGGCTTCTTCTTCGGTCTTGCCATGAGATACTAATTCGGCAATTTCTTTTTTGTATTCTTTGTCAAATTTCACATAATACTTCCCCACCAGTTTATCTCCCTTTAATCCGCTGCTTTCAGGGGTTTCCCCGGCACCAAATTTCTTCCACGCAAGCATGCTCTTGCAGATATGAATGCCACGGTCATTGATAATCTGGGTTTTATATACTTTTTTACCGGCAGCCTTTAAAATTTCGGCAACAGAATAACCCAGCAATACATTCCGTATATGCCCCAGGTGCAACGGCTTGTTGGTATTGGGTGATGCATATTCAACCATCATGGCGGGCGCACCGGAAGTTACAGGCTGCGTTCCATACCGTGGGTCATCTTTAATGCGGTTAAAAAAATCGAAGTAAAAAGCATCTGAAATCACGATATTCAAAAAGCCTTTTACCACATTATAGCGGGAGACCTCAGCAACATGCGCAACGAGATACGTACCCAGTGCCTGGCCCAGTTGCTCCGGGTTGGTTTTTACCTGGCGTAACATAGGAAAGGTTACCACCGTGATATCACCCTCAAAATCCTTACGCGTTGCCTGAAATTCAACAGAAGGGAGTTCGGTTTGGTACAACGAAAGAAAAGCTTCTT
>JBBDVI010000098.1:0-6369 GCA_040903465.1 Flavobacteriaceae bacterium | reverse complement strand
TCGGTTTTACCAAGTTTGTTTGAAATAAATCCTGAGCCTCACTATATGAAATGTAGGAGTCTTTGGCCAAATAAACAATATTATTGCTTCGTAGCTTTAGTTGAATCAAATAAACTGAACCTAGAACGCCTCCAATCAAAGTAAGGAAAATAGGAATATTTTTAAGCCTAAAGATTGGGGCATTAAATATCCATTGCTCTATTTTATATAAACGAATTAAAACTTTATAATGTAAAAAAAGAAAAAGAATGAAAACTGCTAGCAGCAGGATAAGTCCGGTTTCAAACTGCGTTTCTAAAAAACCCGCTGATTCGTTTCCAGTGGTTTCAAAAATGATATAAAAGGCTGAAATGTTAATTTTTGATTGGAATAAATAATAAAATCCGGTTTTAAGTATGCCTATAATGTAGAGAAGGGTAGTGCAGATAAAAAACCAATACAACCTTCCGCTTCCCCTAAAAATCAAAATACCAAAAGCATACACTATAAAAGTTGAAAGCCCAAATTCTACAATTTCCTTTAGATAATACCTAAACTGGCTTGTGTAAAGTAAGCCAATAATTCCAAAGCAAATCATAGGAAATAATGCTAAAAATAATCCAAGAAATAAAGTCCTGTAATTTTTGGGCATGAAAAAATGGGTTTTAAGATTGTAAATATATACAATTCAAAAAACCCATTTTAAAAAAGTGAGCAGTACTTTAGTTATAGATGTAATCAGGTTGTTCATCAACCATACGTTGATCTTCCTGTATGTGCTCACTTATGTCCAGCTTTTTATACAACTGTTTTGTTATTTTTTCAACTTCTTTTACGCTTATATTGAGTTTTACGGCAATTTTTGTGTTGTCTTTTCCTTTGGAAATATATTGCAACAGTTTTGTTTCCAGGTTATTTAAATCGTGAAGATTGACCAGGTTTTCAAGATATAAATCATCAACCATCTGGATGTTATCTGGACTTCTTAGCAGTTCAATGCGTTTTAAATAAAGGCGCATTTCAATCTGCATCATTTCATTTTCTTCTTTCAAAGCTCTCATTCTGTACATAATTGCATAGGTAAGTACCAGCATTTCCAAAATACTTGCAATTTTTATATGATATGCTGTAACTCCTAAAAATGTTACACCAAAACCGGTAAGAACATAATAATCTATCATTAAAACAAAGAGTAAACTATAAGCAATTACATAAAACCGTGCATATACTTTCTGTTTGAACAGGGTAGCCCCGGCGATTAAATAATTTAGTAGTACAGCCCAGATAAAGGTATTTCCAATGGTAGCAAAAAGCCAGTTGTCAGATGTCCAATAGGTCACAAATGAAAGGGTTGCCAGACCAATTAAGCCAACAGTAATCCATTTTAACTTGGGCATAATCTCGTCAAGCTTCAGGAATTTAGTGGCAAAATAAGAAGCGAAAAGGGCAACTGCAAGATGTAATATGGGCTCGAGATAATTTATTGTAAATACATTTTCATAACCCATCAACCTGAACAAACCATCACTGTAGAAAAATGAGAGTGTTATGGTTGCCAGAACACCACAGTAATACAGAAATACTTTCTCATCAAACAAAAAGAAGCACATAAGGTTTATGATAATTACCATAATGGCAAAACCATAATAAGAACCCAATTTAAATAAAGTTTGTTGGTTGGCTTTTGTAAAACTCTCTTCAGAAGTAATTTGAATGGGGAAATAAGCCTCTTTTTCAAAATTCACTTTTAAATAAATGGGATAGTCTTCAAATTCATTTAAGCGAAAAGAAGGGTATCTTGTGTAGGAAATTTCTTCAATGCTTTTATTTGAAGCAGAATATAATTCCACATCATTGATATGTGCCGAAGGGATATGGAGCACATTTCCCTCGTGGGATTTGTCAATTATTTTAAACCAGTAAGTTCCGTTATTCAAACCAAAATTGGTTTCTTTAAAAGGTTTAAAATCAGCTGCTTTAGCGTTTTCAATTGTGAAATCACTACTGGTGTCTTTTAAAAATTGCACCGATTTTTGCGCATATAGGGAGGCGCAAAAGAGCATAATTACACTAAGGTAAATTGTTTTCATAGGTTAAATTTTATACGATTTGGGACTACCAATATAAATAAAAAAACATTTAATCCTAAAAAAAGAGCACTTTATCGATTATTTTAACAAAAAAAGTTATACCGGAGTATAACTTCTTAAAATTAAAAAAATGTTGGAAAATTATTATTTAACCATTTCTTCCGGCTTGACCCAGGCGTCAAATTCTTCTTCGGTAAGATAACCCAGTTTCACTGAAGCTTCTTTTAAGGTAGATCCTGTGGTATGGGCTTCATTGGCTATTTCAGCAGATTTATAATAACCAATCTTCGGGTTTAGCGCTGTTACCAGCATTAATGAATTATTGAGTTGCTTTTTAATCACCTCTTTATTGGCTTCAATGCCCTTAGCACAGTTTTCCTCAAATGAAGTACAAGCGTCGCCCAGCAATTGTGCAGACTGAAGAATATTGACCGCCATAACGGGTTTAAAGACGTTTAATTCAAAATGACCTTGCATTCCACCCACAGCAATAGCCATATCGTTACCAATTACTTGTGCACAAACCATTGTAAGAGCCTCACATTGAGTTGGGTTTACTTTGCCGGGCATAATGGAAGAACCGGGTTCATTTGCCGGTAAGATCAGTTCTCCTATTCCGGAGCGAGGCCCGCTGGCGAGCATTCTGATATCGTGGGCAATTTTATTTAATGAAATAGCAAGTTGCTTTAAAGCTCCATGGCTTTCAACAATAGCATCGTGTGCAGCAAGGGCTTCAAATTTATTGGGAGCTGTTTTAAACGGCAAATCGGTAAATTTTGCGATATATTCTGCAACCCTTTTTGAATATCCCTTTGGTGTGTTGATTCCGGTGCCTACAGCAGTTCCGCCCAAGGCAATTTCAGATAAATGATCCAGCGTGTTTTCAAGGGCTTTTAAGCCGTGATCCAGCTGAGAAACATAACCACCAAATTCCTGACCTAAGGTAAGTGGAGTAGCATCCATCAAATGAGTGCGACCTATTTTTACCACATCTTTGAAAGTTTCAGATTTTGATTTAAGGGTGTCTCTTAATTTTTTAACCCCGGGAATGGTAACTTCAACAATTTTTTTATAGGCTGCAATGTGCATCGCTGTGGGAAATGTATCGTTTGAAGACTGTGACTTGTTCACATCATCATTGGGTTGTAACGTTTTATCTCCTTCACCAATTGTTTTTCCGGCCAACTGATGTGCCCTGTTTGCAATGACTTCATTAACGTTCATATTGCTTTGTGTGCCGCTTCCAGTCTGCCATATAACTAGTGGAAACTGGTCATCATGTTTGCCTTCAAGAATTTCATCACACACCTGAGCGATTAAATCCCTTTTTTCAGAAGGCAGGTCACCCAGCTCTCTGTTTGTATATGCTGCTGCTTTTTTTAGGTAAGCAAATCCATAAATGATTTCTATAGGCATGGATGCAGGAGCACCTATTTTAAAGTTACCACGAGATCTTTCTGTTTGGGCTCCCCAAAGTTTTTCTGCGGGAACTTTTACATCTCCCATGGTGTCTTTTTCTATTCTGTATTCCATACTGTTTTATTGTTTATTTTATATTAGTAAAATTACTAAAAAAGGGCATTCTTTTTGGTGCCAAATACCTTAAAAAGTTAGTGGCAGATATATTATAATAATACTTTAATATTTTCAGGCGGTCTTCCGATAACAGCTTTAGTATCTTTTATGACAATGGGCCGCTCTATCAGTTTTGGATAGGAAACCATTGCGGCGATAATTTTGTCGTCAGACAAATCTTTGCCTTTAAAATTTTCTTTCCAGTCTGCTTCTCCTTTCCGCACCAATTCAATTGGGGAAATACCCAGTTTTGAAATAATAGACTTCAGTTCCTTTTCTGATGGCGGGTTTTCAAGGTATAAAACTGTATTAAACGCTTTTCCGGAATCCTCAAGTATTTGTAATCCTTCCCTTGATTTTCTACATCTGGGGTTGTGGTATATTGTTATCATAATTTGTGTGTTTTCGCTTTAAAATACAAAATAAAATCAGAAGCCTGTTTCTTCCTCTTTTTGTCCCATCATCATTAAATAAGCTTTTAAAAAACCATCAATATCACCATTGAGCACTGCATCTGTATTCCCTGTCTCGTGACCTGAGCGTACATCTTTAATTAATTTGTAAGGGTGGAGTACATAGTTCCTTATTTGCGATCCCCATTCAATTTTCATTTTTGAAGCTTCAATGTCTTCCCTTTGCTCCAGTTGTTTTTGCAACTCGATTTCATACAATTGTGATTTTAGCATCTGGAGCGCCCTGGAACGGTTGTCATGCTGAGACCTTGTTTCTGAACACGAAATCTGAATTCCCGTCGGTTTATGGGTAAGTTGTACCTTGGTTTCCACTTTATTGACATTTTGTCCCCCGGCGCCACTGGAGCGTGCGGTGATAATTTCTATGTCTGCGGGGTTTATTTCGATTTCAATCGCGTCATCCACCAGCGGATAAACATATACCGAGGCAAAGGAGGTATGACGTTTTGCATTGCTGTCAAAAGGGGAGATGCGAACAAGCCTGTGAACACCGTTTTCGCCTTTGAGCCAGCCAAAAGCAAATTCACCTTCAATTTCCAAAGTTACCGTTTTAATTCCGGCGACATCGCCTTCCTGAAAGTTGAGTTCCTTTACCTTATAATTGTTTTTATTTGCCCACATCATGTACATGCGCATCAGCATTTCTGCCCAATCACAGCTTTCTGTACCTCCTGCACCTGCTGTGATTTGCAGTACGGCACTCAGGGAGTCACCTTCTTCAGAAAGCATATTTCTAAATTCCAAATCCTCAATGGCAGTAAGAGCCAGTTGATATGCTTTTTCAGCTTCTTCATCTGTGGCTTCACCTTCTTTGTGGAATTCAAATAATACGGCTGCGTCTTCGGTTAAGGTAGCGGCTTTTTCATAGTCTGAAACCCATTTTTTCTTGACGCGCAATTCCCGCATGAAAGCTTCTGCCTCACGGGCATCATCCCAAAAAGAGGGATCAAAGGTTTTTTCTTCTTCGTTTGTAATTTCTATTTGTTTGGCATCAATGTCAAAGATACCTCCTCAACGCGCTAATGCGTTTTTGGAGCTCTTTGATTTGGTCAATCTGAACCATAATCTTAATTTTTAACAAAAATAGATTTTTTAAAATGCTTGCAGAAACTATTTTCTTTTAATTTTATGCTGAAAAAATATTTTTATGATTATTGACCTTAGAAGTGATACGGTGACCAAGCCCACACCCGGAATGATGCAGGCTATTATTGATGCTCAAGTGGGTGATGACGTTTACAAAGAAGACCCAACAGTTAATGCCCTGGAAGAGAAACTCGCAAAGATGTTTGGCAAAAAGGAAGCCTTGTTTTTCCCCACCGGAAGTATGGCCAATCAGGCAGCTATAAAATTACATACCCAGCCCGGCGAACAATTGATTTGTGATAAATGGGCGCATGTTTATAATTATGAGGGTGGGGGAGTGTCTTTCAACAGTGGAGTTTCCTGTAAATTGGTGGACGGTTCCCGGGGTATGATTACTGCATCACAGGTGGAAGAAAACATCAATCCTCCCGATTTTTACCACAGTCCGCTCACGAGTTTGGTTTGTCTGGAAAACACCACCAATAAAGGAGGAGGTGCCTGTTATGATTTTGAGGAAATCAAAAAAATAAGGAAAGTTTGTCAAACCCATAATTTAGGATTGCATCTGGACGGTGCCCGCCTGTTCAATGCATTGGTTGCAAAAGGAGAGACTGCAAAGCAATATGGAGAGGTGTTTGATACCATTTCCATTTGTCTTTCAAAGGGATTGGGAACGCCGCTGGGTTCTGTTTTGATTGGTGATGAAAAAGTTATGAAAAACGCGATGCGCGTCAGGAAAGTTTTGGGTGGCGGGATGCGTCAAATAGGTTTTATGGCGGCAGCAGGACTTTATGTCTTGGAGAACCATATTGACCGTCTGGCAGAAGACCATCTCAGGGCACGTGAAATAGGAGCAGCGCTGCAACAGCAGACTTATATAAAGGAAGTGGAAAATGTTGAAACCAATATCGTGATTTTTTATCTGAAACAGGGTGAAAACGAGCAGCAATTTTTAAAGAATCTCGAGTCCAAAGGCATCAGGATAAGTGCGATGGGGCAGGGAAAACTGCGGATTGTGACACATCTTGATTATACAGAAGAGATGCACAACCACTTGTTGCAGGTGTTGGGAACATTATAGTTGCTATTTGTAGTCCTACTATTCAGTTTGACAGGAAAGGTTACTCTTCTTTTGCGTGCTTATGACCAATATATCTGCCTACATA
>JBBDVI010000097.1:0-6400 GCA_040903465.1 Flavobacteriaceae bacterium | reverse complement strand
ATCCAGAACATTGTTTATAGAAGCCACCTGATTCATTGTCAAATCAAAAGCGGTGGAACGATTTAAGGAGGTTACAGTAAGAAAATCATCAGAAGTATAAATGTTTCTGTTTGCTTGCGGAAATGTAGCAACAACTGTGGCAATGTTCCCTTCAAAACGCAAAAGCCTGGAGTTAAAATAAATAGCATATAAAAAATCACCAAAAGCCTGAACCCCTATTAAACCGAAGGGATAAAAATCAACCCATTGATCAAAGTTAATCAAATCAGGATTGTTTACATCTGCCCGCTTCATCTTGTTTTCCATTGCTGCATAAATAAGCCCGTCAATAACAGCCGTCTGGTTTACTTTATTCTGAGCGCCAAAATCCCCAATAAAGTATGTGTCGCCAAATTCCAATCCCGTTAAATCATATACTGAAATACCAAAATCTGTTGCGATATAAACATTCCCGTTAAATTCATTAAAATGATTGATGCGTTTTCTATCTGGGGGGATGGTGGGTTTGTTCAAAATATCAACCACTGCCAATGTAGTGCCGTCTTCCAATACAAGTTCTACAAGGCCATTTTGATAGCCTACTAGTATTATATCAAAATTTTCACTGTAATACACTTTAGAAATCTGATCTCCTGATAAGCCATCAATAGTGTTAATGGTAGTTATTTCACCGGTTATCAAATCATAGGTAAACAAAGCGTTTTCTGAAGCCGCAAAAAGCTTATCGTTACCCTCGGCCAAATCAACAACATCCACATAAGAAAGAAGTGCAGCCCATTGATTTGTAAACTCTTGAGAATAACTTTTTAATGAAACAAACAAGATAAAAATGCAGCATGCATATTTCATAATGAACTGTATTGGATTATGGTAATTAACACGCTAAATTAAGATTTATTGCAATAGTATTTAACAAAAAAACCATCCGTTAATGACGGATGGTTTAAATTATATTCTCTATTTATGAATTAAACAACACCTTGTGCAATCATTGCATCAGCTACTTTTACAAATCCTGCAATATTGGCTCCTTTCACATAATCTATATATCCGTCTTTGTCTTTTCCATATTTTACACAGGCATCGTGAATGTCACCCATAATTTTGAAAAGCTTTACGTCTACCTCTTCTGCGGTCCAGTTGTATCGCAATGAGTTTTGAGACATTTCAAGACCTGATGTTGAAACACCGCCTGCATTAGAAGCTTTACCTGGCGAGAACAGTATTTTTGCATTTAAAAACACTTCAACTCCATCAGGTGTAGTGGGCATGTTTGCTCCTTCAGCCACACACATACACCCATTATTAACAAGTATTTTTGCTTCCTCTTCATTCAATTCATTTTGTGTTGCACATGGCATGGCAATATCACATTTTTCACCCCACGGCCTTTCTCCTTCAAAATACTTGGCGTTGGGATACTTATCAACATACTCACTTATTCTTCCCCTTCTTACGTTTTTAATTTCCATTACGTGGGCAAGTTTGTCTGCATCGATACCGTCATTATCGACAATATAACCACCTGAATCTGAAAGCGTAATGACTTTTGCGCCCAATTGTGTTGCTTTTTCAGCAGCATACTGAGCAACATTCCCGGAACCGGAAATGGCTACAACTTTATCTTTTATACCTTCACCTCTGGTTTTTAACATGCTTTGAGCGAAATATACATTTCCATAACCGGTTGCTTCAGGACGCATTAAAGACCCTCCGAAAGACAATGCTTTTCCGGTTAATACTCCCGTGAATTCATCTCTTAATCTTTTGTACTGACCGAACATGTAACCAATTTCCCTGGCTCCCACTCCAATATCACCTGCAGGAACATCAGTATTAGGACCAATGTATTTGCTCAACTCTGTCATTAAACTTTGGCAAAAACGCATTACCTCTGCATCAGACTTTCCTTTAGGGTCGAAGTCTGAACCTCCTTTACCACCACCCATAGGCAGGGTTGTAAGAGCATTTTTAAACGTTTGTTCAAAACCAAGAAACTTCAACACGCTCAGGTTTACTGTGGGGTGAAAACGCATTCCTCCTTTATACGGCCCAATGGCAGAGTTAAACTGCACACGGTACCCTTTATTAATCATGATTTCACCGGAATCTGTAGTCCAGGGCACCCTGAAAATAATGACGCGTTCAGGCTCCACCATACGCTCCAGAAGCTTGTGGTTTTGGTATTTTTTATTTTCTTCAATAAATGGAATTACTGTTTCTGCTACTTCTCTAACAGCTTGCATAAATTCAGGTTCATTTGGGTTTGATTTTTCAACCTGAGCAACGAAGCTTTTTATACTGTCCTTCATATTATTATAATTTTACGTAATCGTTTTCGTTATATCTTTTGCAAATATAGTTGAAATGAAATTATTTGTTTTATAAAACTCTTAATTCCTCATTTTTTTAATTAATTTTCAACTTAAATTTGTTTTTATATATTTGTCTTGTCTCAAATAACCCTGTATCAATATGAAAACCAATTACTTTGTCTTGGTATTTATAATATCTGCCTTCTCTTTTCAGGATGCTTTTTCCCAGTTTGGTTTTTCACACGAGGTAGGAGTTATTAATGGCCCCGTTGTTTTTTATTCAGATTATGGAGTGCGCAATGATATTGAAACCAATATGGGAAATGTGGGGTATGGCGTAGGCCTCATCCACTATTTGAACTTTGCATACCGCGCAGATTGTAATTGCTATACCCGAGACACTTATTTCAATGACCACTTCAAGTTAAGAAACGAAATTTCATACCACAAAACAGAATTGCAGCATTATGGAAAATGGGTTGACCCGTCACGTACCTCATTAACTGCAGACCAACTTAGAGGTATGAGGGGTTCTACCTCAGTTTTTGACATTGGTTCTCAGCTGGAATACTTCCCTTTGAGTATCCGAGACTTTGTTGCCGGAAGGTACCAAATTGCCCCGTTTGTAAGCTTAGGTGCCCATTGGGTAAATTTTGACCCCGATAATTATACAATCTTTGAGCCTGGTATAGGCGAGTCTCTTTACCCTGACAAATATGGGGAGGACTCAAGAATCACCGAACCCGGAACAACATGGTCTGTAGTTTGGAGTATAGGCTTCAGATATAAATTAACGCCTATGAGTGACTTGATGCTCGACGGTCGCTGGCAACATTATTTCTCAAACTGGGTTGATGGTTTAAATCCTGAGGTTCCTGAAAATTTTGCCAACGACTGGATTTACTGGCTCAATTTTGGGTATGTCTTATATCTGGATTAACCTAGTGCCTGTTTCAAATCAGCAATTAAATCATCAATATCCTCAATTCCCACACTTAACCGAATCAGAGAATCAACAATTCCTGTTTTTTCGCGCTCTTCTTTTGGAATAGACGCATGCGTCATACTCGCAGGATGACCGGCAAGCGACTCCACACCCCCCAGTGATTCTGCAAGGGTAAACACTTTAAGTTTTTCCACTATTTTAACGGCATCTTCAAGTTTATTGCCTTTGGTGGTAAAAGAAATCATCCCACCAAAGTCTTTCATTTGCTTTTTGGCAATCTCGTGGTTGGGGTGGTTTTTAAAACCGGGCCAGTATACTTTGTCAATTTTTGGATGGGAGTCAAGATATTCTGCTACTGCTTTTCCGTTTTCACAATGACGCTGCATCCTTAAGTGAAGGGTCTTTATTCCCCTAAGGACAAGAAAACTGTCTTGCGGCCCACATATTGCCCCGCTTGCTTTCTGAATAAAATATAATTGTTCTGCAATCTTTTCATCTTTCACCACAAGTGCTCCCATCACCACATCACTGTGGCCACCAAGGTATTTTGTGGCAGAGTGCATCACGATGTCTGCACCCACTTCAAGGGGTTGCTGCAAATAAGGCGTGGCAAATGTGTTATCAACTGCCAAAAGAATCTTGTGCTTTTTTGCAATCTTTGAACAAGCCTCTATATCAATGATATTCATCATGGGGTTTGTGGGGGTCTCTATCCAAAGGAGTTTTGTGTTTTCATTGATGTAGTCTTTAATTTTTGAAGCATCCTGCATCCCTATAAAATGAAATTTAATCCCAAACTTCTCAAAGATCTTTGTAAACAAACGGTAACTGCCGCCATACAAATCATTTGTTGAAATCACCTCATCGCCGACCTTAAGAAGTTTAATAACCGCATCAATAGCCGCAAGCCCTGATCCAAACGCTATACCATACTTGCCATTCTCAATGCTGGCAAGGGCATTCTCAAGTGCGGTTCTTGTTGGGTTTGCGCTTCTGGAGTATTCAAACCCTTTATGGCTGCCGGGTGTGGTTTGAGAGTATGTGGTTGTTTGGTAAATGGGAGGCATAACAGACCCGTATGCAGGATCTACATTGTGCTGACCCCCGTGAATGGTTTTGGTGTTGAATTTCATATGCATTGTTTTAAATCACAAATGAAAGACAAATGTAGCAGATTATTCGGTCAATATTAAATCAAAATGTATCTTTAGCCATTGTTTAACATCACGCATAAAATGAATAAAATAATCCCCCTCCTGCTTGTGGTTTTACTGGCAAGCAGCTGTTCTTTTGACAAGCCGCTTACCTTTGAAAAACAAAGTTTTACCTCAGATGATTTTGAAGATTGCATATCCAATAATTGCCCAACAATCAATGTCCAGGTTTTAAAGGCACCTCATGATGATGAAAAGTCTCTTTTGGTAAATGAAGCTGTGGAAAAGCATATCATGGACATCATTGTCTCTGCCCGTGAAAATAATGAAGGCATTGTTACGATTAGAGAAGCTTTACAATCTTTTATAAATGACTTCAGAAAGTATGAAACAGAATTTGGGAACGACTTCCTGTCTTATGATGCCGATATTTTTATGAATGTTTCTTATCAATCAGAACAACTCGTTTCTTTGGATGTTAATTATTATCTCTTTACCGGAGGAGCCCACGGATATAGCGGCACCAACTTTCTGAATTTTGATGCTCAAACCGGAACAAAACTGTCACACACAGACCTTTTCACAGATACCGAAGCTATTTTGGCTCACGCCGAAAAGAAATTCCGTGATAGCTATCAAATACCTGAAGACAGAAACATCAATGCCACAGGCTTCTGGTTTGAAAAGGACACCTTTCATTTCCCCGAAAATATTGGGTTCACTGAAAATGAAATAGTTTTGCATTACAATCAATATGAGATTGCCAGTTATGCCGAAGGGCCCATAACCCTAAGCATCCCAAAACAAGAGATTGCTCAATTTCTTAAGTTTCAATAAAACTGTACTTTTGTAAAAAGAAGTGATGTCATGAGAAAATTATATTATTTATCAACCTGCTCCACCTGTTCTAAAATCCTTAAAGAACTTGAGCTGCCGTCAGATTATGATTTACAGGACATCAAAACAGATCCTTTGACAGCAGACCAACTCACTGATTTACACAAACGGGCGGGCAGCTATGAAAACCTTTTCAGTAAACGTGCGCAACTCTATAAACAGCGGGGTTTAAAAGACAAAAACCTTACTGAGTATGATTACAAAGAGCTACTCCTGGAGCATTACACTTTTTTAAAGCGACCCGTACTCGTGGTTGATAATCAAATCTTTATTGGAAACGCTTCCAAAACCATCGTAGAAGCCAAAAAAGCAATTCATGAATAGCCGGGCACTTGCCCTCCTGGCTGCAACGGCAGCAAGCATCATTTATGGTATCAATCACAGCATTGCAAAAGGCATTATGCCTGAATTTATTGAGCCCTATGGCTTTATTGTCTTACGCGTAAGCGGTGCCGCAGTCATCTTCTGGCTGATTTCTTTTGGTTTCCCCAAAGAGAAAATAAACCCAAAAGACTGGAAACGCATCTTTTTTTGTGCCCTTTTTGGCATGTCCATCAACATGCTCATGTTTTTTAAAGGCCTGAGCCTTTCCACGCCCATCAACAGTTCTGTGATCATCACCATATCACCCGTGCTGTTGCTCATCCTTTCAGCTATTCTGATCAAGGAACGCATTACCTTTATCAAAGCCTCCGGGATTATAATTGGTCTAGCCGGTGCGCTGGTCTTGGTTTTGTTTGGGGAAAGGGAACAGTTCAATGCGCCCAACATACCTCTGGGCAATGTTCTTTTTATTGTGAATGCAATCGCTTATTCTATTTATTTAATCCTGGTAAAACCCCTTACTGCAAAATACAGTTCGATTACCTTGATGAAGTGGCTATTTTTGTTTGCATTCTTTATCAACCTTCCCGTGGGCATCACGGAGTTTTCAAAAGTAGCGTGGACTTCACTGCCCATAGATGTGATCCTTAAAATGTCATTTGTAGTCGTGGGGACAACAGTACTTACTTATTTGTTTAATATTTATGCCCTGCGTCAACTAAAGGCTTCAACGATAGGTGCTTTTATTTACCTGCAACCAGACA
>JBBDVI010000096.1:0-6406 GCA_040903465.1 Flavobacteriaceae bacterium | reverse complement strand
ACCCATTTGAAACTATTGCCACATACGGCCCTGATGCCACACGCTGGTATATGATCAGTAATGCAAATCCCTGGGACAATTTAAAGTTTGACCTCGAAGGAATTGCTGAAGTGCGCCGCAAGTTTTTTGGAACGCTTTACAACACTTACAGCTTTTTCAGTTTGTATGCCAATCTCGATAACTTTGATTATTCAGAAGATGATATCCCATTGAAAGAAAGGCCTGAAATTGATCGCTGGATTCTTTCAGAACTCCATACCTTAATTGGAAAAGTGGATGGGTATTACAATGATTATGAACCCACAAAAGCCACACGGGCCGTTTCAGATTTTGTTCAGGAGAATTTGAGCAACTGGTTTGTGAGATTGAGCAGAAGACGCTACTGGAAAGGGGAGTATGGAACAGATAAAATTTCGGCATACCAAACGCTTTATACCTGTTTGGTAAATGTGGCACAACTCAGTGCACCGGTCGCACCGTTTTTTATGGATAGGTTGTATAAGGATTTGACCTCTTCGGTTGTGAAAAAAGGCGAGGCTTCGGTTCACCTGGCAGACTTCCCTAAATTTGATTCCTCCTTTATTGATAAGGCTTTGGAGAGCAAAATGCAAAAAGCGCAGACCATCTCTTCATTGGTTTTATCCTTGCGCCAAAAGGAAAAAATCAAGGTGAGACAACCCCTTCAGAAAATCATGATTCCCGTACTGAATGATTCACAACGCGAAGAAATTTTGGCTGTAGCCGAATTGATAAAATCTGAAGTCAATGTCAAGGAAATCGATTTGATTGATGAAGGTTCCGGTATGCTGGTAAAGCAGATCAAACCAAATTTTAAAGTGCTTGGACCGCGCTTTGGACAGGACATGAAGACTGTTGCAGCAAAGGTCAATCAATTAAACCAAAACCAAATTAAAGAAATAGAACAAGAAGGAAATATTTCCATAGAAATTAACGGAAAAAGTGTTACTTTGCAGGCCCACGAAGTGGAAATAAGTTCTCAAGACATTGAAGGCTGGTTAGTTGCAAACAGTGGCGCCTTGACAGTGGCACTGGATATAACAATTACTGAAGACCTTCGTTTTGAAGGTATTGCAAGAGAGCTTGTAAACCGCATTCAGAATTTGAGGAAAGATTCAGGATTTGAAGTAAGTGATAAAATTGAAATCACGATTGAAAACAACGATTTGATAGAAAGTGCAATTGAAAACAATGCAACATACATTAAAACGGAAACTTTAGCCAAATCCCTTCTGTTTGCAGAACGCATAGAAAACGGACTGGACGTTAAGTTTGACGATGTTGAAACCAAATTGGCAATAAAAAAAATATAGATTATGAGTGATGAAACAAAAACACGATACAGCGATGCTGAACTTGAAGAGTTCAGGGCTATTATCACAGAAAAAATAAAAAAAGCTCAGGAACAACTGGAGTTGATAAAGAGTGCATATATGAATGACGGTGACAATGGTACCGATGACACTTCGCCCACCTTCAAGGCTTTTGAAGAAGGAAGCAGCGTGATGTCTAAAGAATCCAATTCTCAACTGGCTATCCGTCAGGAAAAATTCATCAGGGATTTGAAAAATGCGTTGGTTCGCATTGAGAATAAAACCTATGGAATTTGCCGTGTCACACAAAAATTAATCAGCAAAGAACGTTTAAAATTAGTGCCACATGCTACTTTGAGCATTGAGGCAAAAAACATGCAGACATAAACCTAAAACGCTCTTGTAAAAAGAGCGTTTTCTTTCCCTTTTTATTTAATGATTTATACCCGATGACTTTAAAAAAAGCCATTTTTGTTATTGTAGTAATTCTGCTGATTGATCAGATCTCAAAGATTTACATTAAGACCAATTTTATGCTCCAGGAAGAAATTTATGTCTTTGACTGGTTCAGGATTCTTTTTATCGAAAATGAAGGCATGGCCTGGGGTGCAAAAATACCGGGTGAATATGGCAAGCTTGCCTTGACCCTTTTTCGTCTGGCAGCCATTGTGGGAATTGGTTATTGGTTGTGGGACTCAGTTAAGAAACAAACGTCACGCATTTTGACCGTTGCTATTGCTTTCATCTTTGCAGGCGCTATGGGAAATATCATAGATTCTGTATTCTATGGAGTCACTTTTGAAGATAGTTTCAGGAATGTGTCCACCATTTTCCCGGAAGGAGGCGGGTATGGGACACTCTTTCATGGCAAAGTGGTTGATATGTTGTATTTCCCTCTATACCAAGGATATTTGCCTGATTGGCTGCCTTTCTGGGGCGGTGAGTATTTTACATTTTTTGATCCGGTTTTCAATGTGGCTGATGTTGCTATAAGCACCGGTGTGGGAATGTTGATTGTCTTTAATAAAAGAGCTTTTCCAAAAGATTCTGAAGAAACTGAAAAAAAGGAGGAAACTTCAGAGAGAGAAGCAAGCAATAAATAAGCTTTTACTCAAACGTTAAAACAGCGTGGGGCGTAACACAAAAATCCAAAGGGATATCAGTATCTTGCATGGCGATTTTTTCTTCAGGGGTAAAAAATGAAAGGCCCACTTTCTTGACATTTTGGCTGCATTGCACTAAAAATTTGTCATAAAACCCTTTTCCATAACCCACACGATTTCCTTTTAAATCGAAAGCGAGAAGAGGAATAAACACCACTTCAATTTTATCAATAGGAAAGGGAAAGGCGTCAACAGGCTCAGGAATCCCCCAGTTATTTTTTTGAATAACGGTATTGTCTGTCAATAAAAAATGCTCAAGGGTTTGGTTTTGATCATTGACTTTTGGAATGACAATATTTTTGTCTTTCCCCTGAAGAATGTGCAGCAGATACTCAGTGTTGATTTCATTTTTTTCGGTGATGCTCAAAAAGAGATGGAAGTTTGAAAAATGCCAAACCGACAAACCCAAGCATTTATTTGCTATGGCGAGGCTTTTTTCTTCAATTTCGCTTACCGAAAGCAAAGAGCGCTTTTGCAGATATTTTTTTCTCAAGAGATCTTTCTCCATACCGAAATTTAAGAAACCAGTGTTGAAATATGAAAAATGGCATCGCCCTGATGCACTATGGGTGATTGGTTTACGTTGATTATATAGCCGTCATTTGGAGCCTTCACGTGTACTTTCATTTCCCCGTAAGGGTCAGTTATTGAAGCTAGGACTTCACCTTTTGAAACAAATTTATTACACGGAACCTTGGTGTGTAACAAACCGCTTTTATGCGCCCTGATCCAGGTGCTTTTTTCTATAACAACGGGTTGAGTTTCCGGTTTACTAACCTTGAACTTTGGGCTTAGCATTTCCAGATGCTCTAAAAATCTCATGACACCCTGTACTCCATATTCAATAATATCTCTGTCACTGCTCATGGATTTTCCTCCTTCAAAAAGCAGGGAAGGTGTGCCCATTTTCAAACACGTTTGGCGGTATGATTTTTCAAGGATTTTTGACATCACAATAAATGGGGCATTGAATATTTTTGCATATTTCAGTGCCACATAATCATTGGGGGTCACTCTAATTTGGGCAGCATTGAAGCGGCTGGCACCACCGGTGTGAAAATCAAGGCAGTAATCTGCGTGAGGTAAAATTTCAGTAGTAAAATGGTGGGCCACACGGCTGGCAAGTGATCCTTTTTTTGTTCCGGGAAATACCCTGTTTAAATCGTGACCATCAGGAAATTGCCTGCTCATAGATAAAAACCCAAAAACATTAAGGATCGGCACACATATAATAGTACCTGATTTTGGTTTATTGATTTTTTTTGCAATGAGCTGGCGCACAATCTCCACACCGTTTATTTCATCACCATGGATGGCTGCTGTTATCAATACTGTGGGCCCGGGTTTTGATGCCCGCTCAATGATAATGGGGATTTCAACGTTTGTGGCTGTGTATAGCTTTGCAATATTAAACTGTATTGTTTTGCTTTCGCCTAAAGCTATTTTTTCACCTAAAATTTTCAAAGTTTTTCTTTTTAAATACTTCTTTCAATATATCTGATAATGCTTTTTGCAATATCTTTTCCTGTGGCAGCTTCAATACCTTCAAGCCCCGGTGAAGAATTAACTTCCAGAATCAAAGGACCTCTTGCAGACTGTAACATGTCAACACCTGCAACAGCAAGTCCCATGACTCTAGCGGCTTTAATGGCTGCATTCTCTTCTTCATCTGTCAATTCAATAACCGAAGCACTGCCTCCTCTGTGTAAATTGGAACGAAATTCACCTTCTTTTCCCTGACGCTTCATAGCTCCCACAACCTGACCGTCAACAATAAACGCCCTGATATCTGCACCGCCGGCTTCTTTAATAAATTCCTGTACAATGACGCGTGCCTGCAAGCCGTTGAAAGCCTCGAGTACAGATTCTGCCGCATTGTTTGTTTCTGCTAAAACGACCCCAAGCCCTTGGGTTCCCTCAAGCAACTTTATAATCAAAGGAGCGCCACCCACGTGTTTTATGACGTCTTCAGTATTTCTTGAATAGTTTGTAAAAACTGTTTTGGGAAGTCCTAAGCCGGCCCTGGAGAGCACTTGCAAGCTTCTAAGCTTATCTCTGGAGCGCACCAATGCCTGTGACTCTGTAGTAGTGAAGACACGCATCATTTCAAACTGTCTGACCACAGCAGTTCCATAGAAGGTTACTGAGGCTCCAATTCGAGGAATAACAGCATCAGTGTCTTTTATGAGATGGCCGCGGTAATAGATACAGGGGTTCTTTTTTTCGATAACAATATCACATTTTGCGTGATCGATAACCTCCACGTTGTGATTTCTTTTTTTTGCCGCCTCTACCAGTCTTTTTGTCGAATAAAGGTTGGCGTTTCCGGAAAGGATTTTAATGTTCATTTTTTTGTTTTTTGAACGATAAATGGGTTAAACTGGTATCAACGATAAATTTTTTATTCAAAAATGTCCTTCCCAATAAAACGGGATATTTCATTTCTTCCCGGTCTGAGAGGGTTAATGAGATTTCATGCCTTTCGCCAAACAGAATAATATCAGTCTTTATTTTATAGCGTGTTTGTATGATGCCGTTACTGCTTTTAACTTTGGCTGTTTTATATTCCTCAAAAACTATTTCTTTACCGTCGTAATCAGGGTGCTCTTCATCAAGGAAATTACATTTTAAAACACCGTTTTCTTCAACCACATCTTTACAATGAATAGAGGAAGTGTATGCCCCGGTGTCAATTTTTACTGCAATTTCATATAAATCCAACAGCGGGAAATCTACTTTGTCTATTCTGCCTATGGTTTTCTTCAAAAGACCTATTTAAGAGGTGCAAGATACTAAAATACTAATACTATTTTGTTTTTTATGGGCTTTCAGTATTAAGAAAAAAAAGGTGTTTATTCAAGTAAATAAACACCGTGCGTTTGAAATCCTGCCGGATTTTATATTTTAAAATTGATTCCCAGCCCAAATACTTCCCTGATCTGGAAGCCTTTTGATGCGTTGTCGTCATAAATAGCCTGGAAGACGAGATTTGCAGACAGGAAATCATTGACTTTCATGGCCAAATTCATAGTATAATCTATGTCTACGTTCTGAGGTTCTTCCAGATAGTTTGAATAGAGGTTCAGGGTGTTTTCCATGGAAACATTTTCCATTATTTCAAATTTGGCAAAAGCTGAAACGGAAGCGCCAAACTCAAAACGCATCGTTTCATTTGCTTCAACTCCAAAATAAGGATTTTGGTTAAATGCTTCAATGGCCATGGGGTCATTGCCCACGTCTGTAAACTTGCTGTTCACAAAAATAAAGCGGGATGTGGCAGGAGCAATATTAACATGAAGGTTATCATTTTTTTTCCAAAGCATACCCGGACCAATCTGTAAATAGCCCGGAGACATAAAGCGGGTTGTTTCTGTTCTGGTAATGGGATTTGTGCTGTCGTCAAATTCATAACCTTTGGCAAATTGTGTGCGGAAGTTCGCAAAAAAGGAATAGGACCAAAGGCTTTCCTGAATTTGATAGCTGGCAATAGAGTTGAGCTCAAGACGATCGTTTGTTTTTCTCACAAACTCATCGCCTTTGATTTTGGTCAAACCATAATCACCTATAACCCTATTGTCCCAGGAAACTTTGCCTTTTTTATAGTTGATATCATAAGTTAATGAAATATTTCCCGCAATGTTTGAGGTGCCACCGCCTGTCCATTCTGCATTAAAAGCAGATTGATTGAAAAGCAGCGCAAAGGTCCCGGATTTTGTCCAGCCTTCTTTAGGCTCTTCACTTTCTTCTTCTTGTCCAAAAGCTGTAAACCCCAGGGGTAACAATAACAAACATAAAAGTAATTTTCTCATCGGTAATTTTTTTAAAAGGCAAAAATACTGTTTTATGAACAAAGGGCAAGGATAGCTATTTCTTTTTGTAAAGAGGAACACTGGAACAGGCCTCGCCATACAT
>JBBDVI010000095.1:0-6419 GCA_040903465.1 Flavobacteriaceae bacterium | reverse complement strand
TCGGTCTTCTTATTGTTTGTTATGCTTCACATAAAACGGCACCTACATTTTCATAGGTGACGTTTGTAGTAGAGAGGTTTGCAAAGGGATCTGTACTGTAGTCATAAAATACACAGTTGGGTATATCCCTAAATATTGTATTGTCAACACTCAACACCGGGGTTGCATGCATATAGATGGCACCGGTATTGGTATGGTTGCCCACGGGAAAGTCACCTTTGGCGTTTTCAATAATGGCATGGGAGATGACATTGTTTTGCTGGGTAAACCCAAAGAAGAGACCGCCCCAATTGGTGCCATTGGCTGCCGCGAGCAGTACCGGGTTGTCTGCCGTGCCCAGTATCTTCAGGCTGAGTTCATTGCCGCCATCTGTAGAGCCGTCATAGGGTTGCAGATAGGCTAGGGGCTCAAAATAGAGTTCACTGCCTGCCTCGATGGTGAGGTGCCCGCCGTCCCTGATATGTACACGACGGTCAACCAGATAGGGCACATCAAGATTCTGCCACGTGCGAGGGGCTTCTATTTCATAATGATCAGACACAATGTTCAAAAAATCTGAAGCGTTCCCGCTGTAAGTAGAGGTATTGTTAAATATATGGGCCATCTGTGGGGTTACTTTTGCCGGCACACCATTGTTTTCAGTAATGATAAGATTGGACGTCGTTACTGTGGCATTGGTTTCTATTCTGTGGAAGTCAAGACCAAAGCTTCCGCCTTTGCTGATTTCTACATGGTTCAAGGTAAGTGCCTGTGGCGGTGTACCCGAAACGCCCCTTATGGCAAGGCTGCCCTCATAAATGGGGGACATTTCAGTAAAAGGTTGTGAGCCGGCATATTCTATTACAGTATGCTCAATAATGTTATTGGGGTTGTGGGCTTCTGTAAAGTAGATTCCTCTCCAGTAACCATTTTGTTCAGAAGTTCCTGTTAAGATAACCGGTTCTGACGCAGTTCCCTTTATTTCAAATACCTTGTTGTCAAGGTTTACATAAAGACCTGCGTGGTTTTCAAAAGCGATGACCACTCCCGGTTCTACTGTAAGACTGCCTTCAACATTTGCATAACAGCTTATGACATAATCTACAGGACGTAATGGGTCGTTCTCGAGCACGCGGTCTTCAGAGAAATAATCACAGGCCAATTCAATGGGAGGTAGTAATTCTTCTATGGGGTCGGGGTCATTGATGTTGTCATCATCTGTAGTACATGATACAAACAGCAAGGTGCTGCACATGAATAGTGCAAGAAGGTGTGTTGATTTTAGATAATTTTTCATGGTGTTTTGTATTTTTTTAGTTTTTAGATTAATAATGGGTATGTGCGTGTTAATAAATGGATATGAAAATTTAATTCCTTATCTACTTTTTAATCACTTGCTTTACGATACTGCTATTTTGGGTGGTTGTTTTTACAAAATAGGTTCCTGTTGTATAGCTTGATAAATCAATACTGTTTTGGTTTTCTATTGTTTGTATATGCTGCCCCGCAACGGTATAAATGCTTATACTCTCTATGTCTTGTTCGGTTTCTATATGGAGTATATCGTTCACCGGGTTAGGGTACAGCGCAATTTGAACAGCTGTATTGTTAAGGTCATGTGTTGATAGAGTACTAAACTCATAAGCTCCCATATCTATGGCATTGTTCCTCAAACGCATATTTCCGTTGAGGTCTATAGGGAAGTTGCTTCCGTCTATGGGAAATACAGAGAAATCTGTATTGGGGTCTCCGGCATCCAGGGCAGGTGAGGTGGCTGTAAGGCTAAAGTCACCGCCTGCGGCGTCTTCAAACTCAGGGTCGATGGTAAGGCAATCATCACAGGTGAGCGTGCCATCGTTTAAAGAATTTGAAACATCATACAACGAGTAATCACCGGTAACTACTGCTCCGGTTGCATTGCCTATACCTGCTATAGTACCTATGTTGCCCCATACAATAGTATTGAGCATTGTCGTGGTGCCTTGTAAATTATAAATCCCTCCGGCAACGCCCACAGTAGGGTCTCCATTTTGGGTAATCGTAGCATTTATAAGGTCTAAATTTCCGGCATTGGCAATGGCGCCTCCTGCATCTCCGGCTATATTGCCCGTAAACAAGGAGTTGACAATGGTGGAGGTAGCACCTTCATTAATAAACCCACCGCCAAAGTCTACAGCTTCATTGTCTATAAAGCGTGTATTGTGTATCGTGGCATCGCTCTGGCCTGTAATGGCTATCCCTCCGGCAGATGTTGCTTGATTTCCTTCAAAAAGTACATCCAGCAGGGTGGTGGTGCTTTGGGTATCTACCAATAGCCCACCGCCTATACCGGCCTGGTTTCCGATAAACTCAGCATGGTCAAAGCTCGTTTGGCTTTCTGAACTGTATATCGCTCCACCTTCGTTGGGTGAACTGTTTGTGTTAAAAAAAGTGGAAATAAAGTCAACAGTGCTTTCAGACATAAAGAAGGCACCCCCAAAGCCATTCAGGGTTTGGTTGTCTGTAAAGATAGCAAGATCAAAAACCCCTGTACTGTTTGCAGTAAAACTCACTGCACCGCCATTGCCATCAGCCGTATTGTCGTTAAAGAAACCTTCTGAAACTGTAATATTGGCTGAGGAGCCGGTAGCGCGTATGGCTCCACCTCTGTCACCGGCAGTATTGTTTGTAAAGTATACATCTGTAAGCGTGACAGGTCCTGAACTGTACAATGCGCCACCGTCAGTGTTGGCTGTATTGCCTGAAAAGATGCTTTCTGAGATGATCAAGGTAGCAAGATTGCCATTAATGATACCACCACCACTGGTGCCGGCGGTGTTGTTGTTAAATTCAACATCAATAAGGGTAGTGGTAGACGTCCCGTCATTGGTGAGTCCACCGCCAAAGTTCAAAGCCGAATTGTTGGTAACGGTCGCATCTATGAGGGTCAAACTGTTACCACCTGCAACGCGAATGCCGCCTCCGGCGTCATCGTTGGCACCATGCCGAATGATGACACCCGAGATTTGTACTGTCACACCGCCCACTACGGTAACGGTGCGCCCGGTGGCTTGACCTGGAGAAGCGTGTGCCTGAATGATGGTCCCGCCGGGCTGTGTGCTTCCGGCTCCCTGAAGGGTTAAGTCTTTTTCTATGCGAGGTTGCTCAGTATACACCCCGGCAGCAATGTCGATAATATCACCGCTTCCGGCCATGTCCATGGCATACTCAATAGAAGCACATGGGTTTAAAGGGTCTGTGCAATTGCCTGCGTCTGTGCCTGTGGCATCTACATAACGGGTGGTTTGTGCGTTAACCCCCAGAGCAAAAAGAGCAAAAGCAACCAGCAAGAGAGGGGTGCGTTTTATATGCACCCGGCTGTTACCGGCTTTTTTGTGTGTGTGATTCAAATTTAATAAGTTCATGTATAGTATGTATTTAAGTGTTGATAACATAGTGTTTCGTTTTATCTACAGTTGATGGGTGACCCCATGGGCAAGCAGCGGCCGGGCAGGCCTTGAAACAGGTAAGGGTTATATGTTAAATTTTACACCGGCACTTGCAACCAGTTGACCATCGTCTATAAGTACATATTTAAGTTCGGCAAAGGGAACGATGCTGCTGCCTATATTCAAGTTGATACCGCCGCCCAGGTTGAGGCCAAAACGGCCATCTGAAGCCGAATAGTCATCCCCAAAAAAGGAGTCGCCGTCATAGGAAACCTTCACACTGCTGTAGTTGAGGCCGCCCAGGGCATAGACACCCATGCTTTCGTCTGATATGAAATAGTAATTGGCATTACCATTCACTTCCAGCCAGTTGACTTTGACACCATACTCTTCATTAGGTAAAAAATAAATAAGGGAAGGGGCGATTGTCAGGTTTTCTATGATGGGGAATTCGGCATTGGCGCCAATACCCACGTTTTCAATTTCGGTTCCATAGGCGAGGAACGCTCCGATACGGGTATTTTCCTGCGCCTGTACAGTGCAGAACAACCCTAAAATAAACATCATTGATACTACTGTTTTTTTCATTTGTTGTTATTTAGATTAAACATTTTCTTATTGATACGTTTCAGAAAAAGAAGTAAACATTTGAGAGCAAAAAAAATATAAACACCTGTTGTTTGTAGTGTGTGTATAATGGGTATGCGCCTTGTTTACAAGGGCTTAAGGGGAAGTGTATGAAATTTAAAAAAAGTTTATCTTTGTATATGTTTACTTTCCCCCCAAATCAGCATTAATGATTAAAGACCAGTATGTAGTAGATAAACTCAAGGAAGAGGATTTAAAGACGCTGGATGAGGTTTATCTTACTTATAAAAAGGAGTTTATTTTATTTGCCAGGACCTTTTCCATACCGGAAGATGATATTGCTGATGTCTATCAGGAAACCATCATCAGCCTGTATGAAAATATACAGAACAAGAAGCTGGAGCACTTGACCAGCACACTCAAGACCTATTTGTTTGCCATTGGAAAGTTTAAAATCTATAAGCAATTACAAAAAAACAAAAGCCTGACCCACGGGGGGAACGTCATTCATATTTCTGAAGAGATGCAGGTGTTTGAAACCGAAGTGGATGGCGAACGGCAACAACTCCTCAAAAAGGGCTTACAGCAACTGGGGGCAAAGTGCCGGAAGATTCTGGAATTGTATTATTATAAGGGAATGACTCTGGATGAAATACAAGCCGAACTGGACTATACCTCAAAAGATGTATTAAAAAGCCAGAAGTCACGATGCCTGAAGCAGTTAAAAGAATTAGTGAAGAAAAGTTATGAATAAGGAGGCGTTAACAGAAAAATACTTTAGCAACCGGCTCAGCGATGCAGAGTTCGGGCAGCTGCAACAGCTTCTGGAAACAGATGCCGCATTCCGTGAGGAGTTTTACAACGAGCTTGAAATACAACAGGTCCTTGCCGGTGAAAAACACAGGCCTTTAAAGGAACGCCTTCAGAAACTGGATCAAAAGCCCGCCAAAAAAAACCAGTGGTACCTTTATGCAGCCGCGATAGCCGCCTTGATTGCCATAGGTTCCCTCTTTTACAATACAACACCCGATTATGATGAGGTGTATGCAGCCCATTTTGAAGCGTACCCCAATGTGGTAAGCCTGACGAACCGCAGTGATGCCCCGCAGGAGGATGTAGCGAAAGAAGCATTTGTACTTTATGAATCCGGTCAATACAAGGAAGCTGCCGAAGCGTTTGAAGAGATTTACCTGCAACGTCCTGAAGACTATATACACTTTTACTATGGCTTGAGCCTGATGGCCGGTGGCGATACTGAAGCAGGTATTGATGCCCTTGAAACCTACCCCTGGCAGGAAGAGAACAGTGACTTTACAAACATTGTGCACTGGTATGTAGGGTTGGGATATGTAAAACTGGGCAATAGTACTGATGCCCACTTCTACCTGAAAAAAGTAGCAGACGGTGAAAACTCCCTGAGCAGCAGCGCCCGGGAAGTGCTGGATGCATTAGACTGATGCTTTCGACCTTCTGCTGCGTCTAAAAAAGAATAATCCCGCTACTACAAAAACACCTCCGGCAAGATACCAGACAATAGGGTCTTCATCCGGCACAATAGGTGACGCATCGCCGTTGATGACAAAGCCCGCCCAGTAATAAGGGTGCGTTTTCAATGGGTTGTTTGTGATAAAATCTTTTTTTGCGGCTGCCAGTGCGGTCGCTTTGTTTTCTCCTGCGTCCAGATAGTTGTAAAAGGAAATCATGATTTCTGAGGTTTCCTCATCGGGTACTTCCCACAAACTGTACACACTTGAGCGCACGCCTGAATAGGTCAACGCCCGTGACAAGCTCAGCAAGCCTTCACCGGCAGCCAGTTTGCCCACCCCGGTATTGCAGGCACTCAACACCACCAGGTCTGCCGGAAAATACATGCCATACAGGGAAGAAAAGTCCAGATAGCCATTGTTTTGAAATACCAGGCCGGAGCGGGTGTGTTCTTTTTCATCCAGCAAGGCGTGCATCGCCAAGTGGTAAATTTTATAGGAAGTGGTGTGTTCCATAAAGTTCTGCACAGTTGCCTGTTCATCGAGAAAGAGGTCACCGTTGATGGTAGCGGCAATGGCACGGGCTTCTTTAGTGGCACCTGCAATGTCCTTGAACCTGTTGCCGCGGGCAGCAAGGCTGTTGGTTTCGGTATCGTCATAGCGTGGGGCAAAAGCAGCAAAGAGGTTTTTGCCTTCACCGGATGCCGGAGCCATATTCTTGATCAAAAGCCATAAGGCGAGTGAATTGGTATATAGTATCTCGTGTGACTCTATAAGCGGGGTATTGCCGTTGTCAAGCACTTCAAATGGCAGGTAGTGCAGGAAATCATCCGGGATGACGGTGACGGTTGTATAGGTTTTTAATTCCTCTTCAAGGGGTGTGATGAGTCGGGTATAAAGGTCCCGTGACTGTGCCAGAGGGTCTTTTCTGGGGTCATGA
>JBBDVI010000094.1:0-6557 GCA_040903465.1 Flavobacteriaceae bacterium | reverse complement strand
TCTGAAACAGTTCTGGAAGTTTTGGTATTTTTTGATACGAAAATCGAAATATACCTTCCTTTTAACTCAGTTTTACTTCATATGGCTAAGGAAATATATCCTGTAAAGTTTGAAGTATTTATTGACCGGCGATACGGTGATGATGGTACTTTGGTTCACAGAAACCATAAAGAAGCCTTGATACTTGATCCTGACAAAGCTTGGAAACAATTGTTCCAAATGTACAGCAGAAATACTGTAACTTCGATACACGGAAATGAGATTGTTATAGAAGCAGATACCTTTTGTATCCACGGTGATAATAAAAATGCTGTTTACATTCTTGAACACATTCATTCTGAAATGAGTAAAAATAATATCTCCCTGCAATGAAATTAAAACCAACAATAAAGCCCTTTGGAGAAAAGGCCCTTTTACTTGAATGGGAAGAGGTGATTTCTGAGAAAATGCATCACCATATTATGGGTGTCATTGATTTGATTTGGCATGCACTGGGAGAAGAGGTACTGGAAATTGTACCCGCTTTTCACTCTCTTACAGTATTTATAAAGCCGCACACCGATGTCAGCACATTTACAAATAAAATTAAGAAAGTAATTGATTCCAAACGTGAAAAATCTCCTTCAAAAAAAATTCTTATAACAATACCGGTTTGTTATGAAGCTCCATTTTCAATGGATATAGAAGAATTAGCCCATAAAAAAAACATTTCAGTTTCAGAAGTTATCAGGTTGCATACAGAACCCATTTATTTTGTTCATTTTTTAGGATTTTTTCCTGGGTTCCCTTATTTAGGAGGCCTGAGTGAGCGGCTTTATTTTCCCAGGAAAATAGAACCAAGGACGTTTATATCAAAAGGTTCTGTAGGTATAGGCGGAAACCAAACAGGGATTTATACTACAAATTCGCCGGGAGGATGGAATATAATAGGAAAATCTCCTTTGACTTTTTTTGATTCAACAAAAAATAGCCCGGCTCTATTGAGAGCAGGAAGTTATATAAAGTTTGAAAAAATAGGCCAGGAGCAATTTCGGGAAATAGAGAGCCAAATACATTTAGGAAATTATGAATTAAAAAAAGAGGAACTGGATGATTAAAATAATTTCAGCAGGTTTACAAACCAGTATTCAGGATCTTGGCCGATATCGCTATAGGTATCTTGGTGTTCCCACGAGCGGTGTGATGGACAGGAAATCTGCTGTGTTGGCAAATCATTTGCTGGGCAATATTGCTGCTGCGCCATTACTTGAGTTTGGACATCAAGGTCCGGTATTGAAATTTCTTGATGATACAGAAATTGCAATCACCGGCGCAGGGTTTAACCCATCAGTATCTGGGGAGCTTTTCCCTTTGAATAAACGCATTTTTATTGAGAAGGGAAGTGTGATGAGTTTTGGCCTTGCTTCTTCAGGCGTATGGGCTTATCTTGCTGTGAGGGGTGGGGTTTTAGTAGCGCCTGTATTGCAGAGTTCAAGTTTTCATCCTGCGGTTTCGCCTCAGCTTTCTATTCAAAAAGAATCAGTTTTAGAGATCGGGTCTTTTGAAACCAAACTCAACAGAAAGAACGCTGTTTTAAGGGTTTCAACAAATTATTTTAAACAACAGCTAATTGAGGTATACAAAGGCCCCGAATTTGAAAGTTTAAATAAAGAGACTCAAAAAGAATTATTCAAACACACATTTACAATATCAGGACAGAGCAACAGAATGGCAACTATATTAAATCACAACCTGAAAATATCAGCACCTGAAATCATCACTTCAGCAGTACAGCCCGGTACTGTTCAATTAACCCCTTCAGGAAAAATGATGGTTTTGATGCGAGATGCGCAGACTACGGGAGGTTATGCAAGGATTTTACAACTCAGAGATGAAGCTGTTTCGATAGTATCACAGATAAAAGTTGGTGAGTCAGTTGCATTGAAATTAATTTAAGAACAGGAAAAACCCTTACAAAAAAGAGGATTTTCCCTGTTTTTTTATATCGTAAAAGTATTGGAGATTTTTATTTTGTAGCTTTGAATACTAACTAAAAAACCTATATCATGTCAAAACCAGATAAATGCATTCCAGTAAATGATGCAAGAACTCTTCAAGAAAACTGGATTAGTACCAGGCAAGAAGCTATAGATAATGCTATAGGCGAAGAAGACAACCGAAGTTGTTTTTATACAGTTGCTGAACTTAAGGAATATCTTGATTATGTTACTGAAATGTCCAACGAGCAGGAGATTGCTAATCCCGGTATCCGTATTTACTTTGCCGCTTATAACGAGGAATTAAATAAAAAAGCCACCATTTTTCTGACACCTACAGTCGGTGATACCCATAACGCAGAGAACAATTATGATATTGAACCTTTTAATTTAGGAACAGGAGGCTATCCGCCTATAGATTATTAATGCAAGATTTTCTTCATTTTTTATTATCTGGAAAACTCTATATATTGAGTATAGAGTTCATTGCTGCTTTGGCAGGTGTTTATTATTTGAGTAAAACAAAAACCACAAGATGGAATTACTATTTGGTAATTTTTTTGTGGATAACCGTTATTTTTGAAATTACAGGATTGTATTCCACATTTGCATACTTTACAGATTACAGGTACTTTTCATTTGTAGAGCACAGCGATTTTCGTGCTAACTTTTGGCTTTTTAATATCTATGCTATTTTCGCTTTTTCTTTTCTGTCACTCTACTATAGGTCACTCTTAACATCAAAGACCCCTCGTACTATATTAAAAATTCTCACGGGGCTTTATATTTTTATTTCTGTGCCGGTGCTTTTTTCCTCTAATGTTTTTTTTGGTGGTTATTCAAAATTTTCTTTTTTTTCGGGTGTATTGATGTTATTGGTTAGTGTTTTTATGTATTACTATGAACTGCTTCGTACAGATAAAATATTAAACCTTAAGTACAACCTTTCCTTTTATTTCTCTGTGGGATTAATTCTCTTTTATGTATGCATAACACCGTTGACATTTATGTCTAATTATTTAGCTTCAGAGAATGGACTCTTTTTAAAACTCTATGATAATTTTCTGCTTTACGGAAATTTATTCCTATATTCTACTTTTATTTTTGCGTTTTTACTATGCTCGAAAAAGAACAAATCCTCTTAATTGTATATTTGATTTCTGTTATCTTGTTTGTACTCACCTTTGTAGTGGTTTTTTTTGTTTTTTTTCAGAAGCGAAAAAATAAAATGCTCATTGATAAATTTGAAGCTGAACGAAAGTTTGAAAATGAGATTGCATCCACAAAAATTGAAATTCAGGAGCAAACACTCAAGAACGTTGCCTGGGAGCTCCATGACAATATCGGGCAGTTGCTTTCTGTGGTAAACATGCAACTCAACATGATGAAGGGTCGCGCAGGTGATAACCTTACAGCCTCGATTGATGAAACCAAAGAAATTTTAAACACGACTGTTCAAGAGGTGAGGACACTTTCAAAGACGTTAAATAATGAAGTGATTCAAAAAAATGGCTTTTTTCGGTCACTTGAAATAGAATTGGAACGCTTTAACCGCCTTAAATATCTGGAAGCACATTTCTTCAAGCACGGAGATATACCACAAACTCCACCAGAGGTCGAGATTATACTTTTTAGAATTTTACAAGAATTTTTCTCAAATGTTATCCGGCATTCAAGGGCTAAACGACTGGAAGTAAACATAACTGGCGATAAAGACAAACTTATCCTTTCAGCAAAAGACGACGGAATAGGTTTTGACGTAAATATGAAAACTGAAAGTTCCGGTTTACAAAACATGAAAAACAGGGCTGCACTACTGGGAGCACAATACAATCTTGCATCTCAAATTGGAAAAGGAACTGAATTACAACTTATTTATTATTATTCCCTAGATGACAACTAAACCTCCATATCACATTGCCATAGTTGATGACCATGCCTTGTTTGCAAAATCACTTGAAAAGTTGATAAATTCATTTGAAGATTTTGATGTTATTTTTCACGCCATCAACGGTTTTGATTTACAGAATAAATTAAAAGAAAGAGAACTCTTACCGGATGTTATCTTACTCGATATCAATATGCCGGTAATGAATGGACTTGAAACCATGGAATGGCTATCAAATCACCATTCCAAAATTAAAGTCCTGGCTTTAACGATGGAAGATGAAGAAAGTTTGATGATTAAGATGATTCGCAGTGGTGCACGCGGTTACCTGTTAAAAGATATTTATCCTGATGCCTTAAAAGCAGCAATTTTAGAGGTTATTGAAAAAGGGTTTTACTACACTGAAGAAGTAAACATAGCCTTAATGAACGCATTACATAAAAAAGAAACACCTGATGCTGATCTAAAATTGAAGAAAAAGGAAATTACTTTCATAAAACTTGCCAGTACTGAAATGACTTATAAAGAAATTGCGGAGGAAATGAATTTGAGTCCCAAGACTATAGACGGATACAGGCAAGAACTCTTTAATAAGCTTCATCTTAAAAATAGGGTAGGGCTGGTTTTATATGCGATGAAAAACAATTTAATTGATTAATCTATACATGAGTTCCATAGCGGATCAATGGGCGGTGGTGCCAGAATGGTAAGTTCTTCTTTTTGAACAGGGTGAATGAGAGTTAATTTTCTCGCGTGCAGGTGGATGCTTCCATCGGGGTTGCTACGGTCAAGGCCGTATTTTAAATTGCTTTAATGAGGCAGGATTGTACTACAAGGATCTATAAGAACATCGCCGATGTGATAAACCTTGGCTCGAAAACCATAAATGGTTACCGCCAGGAATTATTCAATAAACTCCATTTGAAGAATAGGATAGGTGGTTATGTTATGCTATTAAAAATGGTATTTATAAAGTTCAAAGAGTTATAATAACAGAGTATTATATTTTTTCTATTTTAGGGCACTTAAACCAACCTACCACTAATCAGGATGACTAAAAATCTACACTCATTATCCGCTATTTTTTTGCTTTTTCTATGTTGTTTATACAATTCACCTATAATTGCCCAGGCTCCTGCTATAGAATGGGAGCAAAACTATGGAGGCAGTGCCAATGATGCTACTAACGATATCCAACAAACCGTAGACGGAGGTTATATCTTGGCAGGGTATTCCTCTTCTAATGATGGGGATGTCAGTGGTAATCAGGGAGGCCCTGATTATTGGGTGGTAAAATTAGACGAATCCGGCGTGTTGGTCTGGCAAAAAACATTGGGCGGAACGGGTTATGATGTTGCCCACTCTGTTCAACAAACTGCTGACGGGGGTTATATCGTGGCTGGGTTTTCTAATTCTAATGACGGAGATGTCAGTGGAAATCACGGTGACTTTGATTATTGGATAGTCAAATTAGATAGTAATGGTTCATTAATTTGGCAAAAATCATTGGGTGGTACAGGCGATGACAGAGCCTATTCCATTCAACAAACCGCTGACGGAGGTTTTATCGTCGCAGGAGAATCTGATTCTAATAATGGTGATGTCAGCGGAAACAACGGATTAACTGATTTTTGGGTGGTTAAGTTAGATGAGAACGGCGTATTGGTTTGGCAAAAATCATTAGGCGGAACAGGTTATGATGTTGCCCACTCTGTTCAACAAACTGCTGACGGGGGTTATATCGTTGCAGGAGAATCTGATTCTAACAATGGTGATGTCAGTGGAAACAACGGATTAGATGATATTTGGGTGGTTAAGTTAGATGAGAACGGCATGTTGATTTGGCAAAAATCTTTGGGAGGTTCAATTGGAGAGAGAGCCCTTTCTATTCAAGAAACCATAGATGGTGGCTATATCGTTGTAGGATATTCCAATTCAAATGATGGAGATGTTAGCGAGAATTTTGGAGGTGATGATATGTGGGTAGTCAAATTAGATAATAACGGAGTATTGGTTTTGCAAAAAGCATTGGGCGGGTCCAGTCTGGATAGTGCCCATTCAATTCAACAAACCACAGACTGGGGCTATATCATTGCTGGGCAAACCTATTCCAATGATGGACTTGTCAGTGTAAACAATGGTGAAGTTGATTACTGGGTGGTCAAATTAGACGACATCGGCACACTGCTTTGGGAAAAGGCATTGGGTGGAACGAGCAAAGATGTTGCTACTTCAATATGGCAGACACTAGACGGGGGCTATATCGTTGCTGGGTATTCTGACTCCATTGATGGTGACTTAAGTGGGAATTATGGAAACATTGATTTTTGGATAGTTAAACTTCATTGTGATCAACCAACGCCCCCAACTCTCCCTGACCAAGAAGTCTGTGACAATAATCCCGCTTATATTTTTGACCTGACACAATCGACCCAAGGTGTAGCTGCGGGACTTATTGTTAGCTATTACCCCACGCAACAAGATGCTGAAGACAATACCAACGCCATTGTTGATCCTGAAAATTTCGAGATTCCAGGTGGAACGCAAATTATTTACGTAAGGATAGACAATGGTAATTGCCACGAGGTGGGTAGCTTTGTAATTGAAGTTGTTACTTGCCCTCTTCCAGATGCTACTATTGTTATAGATGTTGTTCCGTCCCTTTGTTATGGGCAAGAAACAAATATGGAAGT
>JBBDVI010000093.1:0-6558 GCA_040903465.1 Flavobacteriaceae bacterium | reverse complement strand
AAGGGTTTCGGGATCACTGTGCCAAAGCCCATGGTTGCGCTGGTATTGTTTTTTGACATCCCGCAGGGCATCCAGTGCACCGCGTTTGTCAAATTTGTTGATGGCGACCAAGTCGGCAAAGTCAAGCATATCAATTTTTTCCAGTTGGGTGGCTGCTCCAAATTCGGGTGTCATCACATACAGAGAGAGATCACTGTGCTCGATGATTTCGGTATCACTTTGTCCTATTCCGGAAGTTTCCAGGATAATGATGTCATATTTTGCTGCTTTCAAAACTTCAATAGCCTCTGCTACATATTTTGAAAGTGCCAGGTTGGACTGGCGTGTTGCCAGTGAGCGCATATAAACCCGGGGATTGTTGATGGCGTTCATTCTGATTCTATCACCAAGCAAGGCCCCGCCTGTTTTTCTTTTTGAAGGATCTACAGAGATGATTCCGATGGTTTTTTCAGGGAAATCAACCAGGAAACGCCTTACCAGTTCGTCAACCAAAGATGATTTTCCGGCTCCACCGGTTCCGGTGATGCCAAGCACAGGAGTTTTAGATTCTTTATTTTTTTCGTGAATATTGGCTAAGGCATCTTTTGCTATTTCCGGAAAGTTTTCTGCAGAAGAAATCACACGTGCGATGGCTGTGGGGTTCTTATTTTCCAGATGGTCAATTTCACCATTTAAGGAATCCCCAACGGGGAAATCAGACTGTTTCACCAAATCGTTGATCATTCCCTGCAGGCCCATCTCGCGCCCGTCATCAGGGGAATAAATTCTGGTAATCCCATAGTCCATCAATTCTTTAATCTCTTCAGGAAGAATCACACCGCCTCCGCCACCAAATATTTTGATATGTCCGGCTCCTTTTTCTTTCAGAAGGTCATACATGTATTTGAAATATTCATTATGCCCACCCTGATAAGAAGTTAAAGCAATGGCGTTGGCATCTTCCTGAATGGCCGTATTGACCACTTCTTCCACGCTGCGGTCGTGACCCAGGTGGATCACTTCCACACCGGTGGACTGTATAATGCGGCGCATAATATTAATGGCGGCATCGTGACCGTCAAACAGTGATGCTGCGGTTACAATTCTTACTTTGTTTTTTGGAGTATATGGTGCAATTTGTTCCATGAATCTTATTCTCGATTTGTAGTAGCGCAAATTTACTAAAATAGCGGGAAAAAGGAGGTTAAGGGTTTTAAAAATATTATAATATCAGGTATTCACTTTGTGGAAGTTATTATTGGAGATAGTTTCAAAACCGTTAAGGTTATTAAATAAAACATACTTTTACATATTTTATGAAAACATTCCGATAGTATCGGAATGTTTTTTTATATTTTTATAAACAAAAACACATGAAAAAAACAGCCTTGCTTTTTTTAGTCTTTATCACTACTTCCTGTGCAGAATTGCAACAAGTTGTCAATACACTGCCCCAAGGAAACGGCGGTGTTTTAACCAATGCCGATATTGCCGCAGGGCTCCGGAAGGCACTTGACAATGGTATTGATAAACAAGTATCAAAATTAACCCAGACAGATGGTTTTTACCGAAATGAAATGGTGAAAATACTATTGCCCCAAGAACTTCAGAAGGTTGATAAAACCCTGCGGGACATTGGGCTGGGCAATTTAGCCGATGAAGGACTAAAAGTACTCAACCGGGCTGCTGAAGATGCCGTAAAAGAAGCCACGCCTATTTTTGTAAATGCCGTGAAAGACATCACGTTTACCGATGCACGCAATATCTTGCTGGGTTCAGACACTGCTGCTACACAATATCTATCAGGCAAAACCACAGATCAGCTGTATACAAAATTCAATCCGGTGATTTCTAATTCGCTTGACAAAGTAGGTGCCACCGAGGTATGGAACAATATCATTACCCAATACAATGCTATACCCCTCACCAGCAATGTCAATCCTGATTTGGCTGATTATGTCACTGAGGAAGCCATGAAAGGGGTTTTCAATATGATAGCGGTTGAAGAGAAAGAAATAAGAAACAATCTGGCTTCCAGAACTACTGACCTCCTGCGCAAGGTTTTTGCCCTTCAGGACAGTAATTATTAGTGAAGCGTTCTGAAATAGGAAAAGGCTTTTATCAAACGTGATCCGTACCAACTGAAATACTCCCCGTCAACCAGGAGTACCTTTTTGTCTTTTAACTGTTGTTGTAGTTCTTTTATATGTTTTCTTTTGAAAGGATAAGGTTCTGAGGAAAGCAGAATGAGGTCGGCTTTCTTTAATTCTTTGGCAGTAATTTCGGGATACCTTTCATCACGATGTGCAACGCTATTTTCAAAGTGATTTGCCTTGAGGAGGGTGTTTATAAAAGTAGATGATCCCGCTGCCATCCAAGGGTTTTTCCAAATGAGATATATTACTTTTACGGTGGGTTTCTCTTTTATAAATTCTTTAAAAGAATCCAATTCCATTTTGATAGCTGCTCTAATTTCACCGGCGCGTTGCGGTTTGTCAAACATATCACCAAATGCATCAATCATTTCCAAACAGTCATCAATGGTTTTGATGTCACTCACCCATACCGGCGCGATTTTTTCGAGCCTTTCAACCATCTCTTTTGTGTTTTCCTCCTTGTTACACAAAATAATATCCGGACGGAGTGCTTCTATTTTATCGTAATGAACTTGTTTTGTTCCACCGACAATGGTTTTCTGCTCACGAAGGCTTTCGGGATGTACACAAAACTTGGTAACCCCCACCAGTTGATTTTCGAGCTCCAAATCCACAAGCAATTCTGTCTGTGAGGGAACAAGCGATACGATACGGTTTAGGGGTTTTGTAATTGTAATGGAACGCCCCATCTGGTCATGGATTTCCATTGTTTTATAATTTATTGGGTTTGATTTAAAATGGCTTTCATCTGTAACTGAATTTTTTCTGCTTCAGCCTGTGCTTTCTGTGCAAAGTCAGTTTGGTTTGATGCATAAATGACCGCTCTTGAAGCGTTCACTAGCAATCCCACATCTTTGTTTAAACCATATTTACAGACTTCTTCCAAGCTACCACCCTGAGCTCCCACCCCGGGAACCAGCAGAAAACTGTCAGGAACAATTTCTCTGATATCGGAAAAATATTTCGCTTTGGTGGCACCTACGACATACATAAGGTTTTCACTATTTTTCCAGGTTTTTGATGTTTTTAAAACCTGCTTGTAAAGTTCTTCCCCATTTGTAACATTCGTTTGAAAATCGAAGGCACCCTCATTTGAAGTAAGCGCCAAAAGTATGGTGAATTTGTTTTGAAATTCCAGAAAAGGTTCAACGGAATCTTTTCCCATATAGGGAGCCACCGTGATGGAGTCAAATTTTAAATCTTCCAGAAACGCTTTGGCATACATTGCTGATGTATTGCCAATGTCACCCCTTTTTGCATCGGCAATAGTAAAGATTTCCGGGTGCCGGGTGTTTAAATAGTTTATGGTTTTCTCAAGGGCTTGCCAGCCTTTCAGTCCGTATGCTTCATAGAAAGCCATATTGGGTTTGTAAGCCACCGCAAGTTGGTGGGTGGCGTCAATAATGGCCTTGTTGAATTCAAAAATGGGGTCTTCTGTTTCTAAAAGATGAGCAGGGATTTTATTTAAATCAACATCCAACCCAATGCAAAGAAAGGATTGTTTTTGTCTGATTTGCTCTATAAGTTTTTCCCGGGTCACTATTTTATATTTTTTATATTACACAACAAAGTTGATATTGAAGAATATACCCATTTTTCGTAAAATCAGCTTTACCCCAACCCTAAAAGGGAGTCTGATTTTCCTCTCACCTATTATTAATTAATATCAAAACACATCACTGTTTATTTTGAGTTTTTCAGTGTTATCCACGAGCTGAAGTTCGTCAATGATTTTTTGAATATCACCATTAATGATATTGCCTAAATCATATAGTGTTAATCCAATGCGGTGGTCTGTTACCCTTCCCTGCGAATAGTTATAGGTTCTGATTTTTGCGCTTCGGTCACCACTGCTTACCTGTGAGTTGCGTTTTGCGGCATCTTCTTCCTGGCGTTTGGCCAACTCGATATCATACAATCTGGAGCGCAATACTTTAAAAGCTTTGTCTTTGTTTTTATGTTGTGATTTTTCATCCTGGCACTGAGCAACAATTCCCGTGGGAACGTGTGTCAAGCGCACGGCTGAATATGTGGTATTTACTGATTGACCTCCGGGTCCTGATGAACAGAAAAAGTCAATGCGCACGTCCTTGGGGTCGATTTGAACATCAAATTCTTCCGCTTCCGGCAACACCATTACGGTTGCGGCACTGGTGTGGACACGGCCCTGGGTTTCGGTTTGCGGCACGCGTTGCACACGGTGCACGCCTGCTTCAAATTTAAGGGTACCATATACATCTTCACCGTTCACTTCAAACTGGATTTCCTTATAGCCCCCGTTGGTTCCTTCACTGAAATCCATCACGTTTGTGCTCCATCCTCTGCTCTCACAGTATTTGGTGTACATTCGGTACAGGTCTCCGGCAAAGATACTGGCCTCGTCACCTCCGGTTCCGGCACGAATTTCCATAACGACATTTTTGGTATCTTCAGGGTCCTTGGGTATCAACAAAAACTTGATTTCCTCTTCAAGTACAGGGATACGTTCTTTTGCGGTTTCCATTTCCATTTTGGCCATTTCCACCATTTCGGAATCACTGCCATCATTAATGATTTCTTCGGCTTCCTCTATACTGTTTGTCAAAGTGACATACTCTTCACGCTTGTCCATTAACTTACGTAAATCTTTGTATTCCTTATTTAATTGTACATACCGCTTTTGGTCAGAAATAATATCCGGTTGAATGATTAAGTCACTTACTTCATCAAAACGTTGTTTTACAATTTGCAATTTTTCTAACATAAGCTCCCTCTATTTTGAGTGGTGCAAATTTAAGATAATTTCATGTAATTAAACTGATACCGCTTTGAAATGAATTGTTAAATACAGCAATAACCATAAGATTTAGTACTGAAAGCCTCATCAACTATCTCAAAAGCCTTAAAGATAGGACTCCCTTTTCAGGTCAAGCTCTCCTTCACCCTTTGCCGAAGCCAGTGTGAACACAAAATTAACAAGGAGGTACAGGGCTAGGATGTAAAAAGATCTTTCGAGATAAAAAGCTGCTTCTATTTCATAAAAATAAGCAGCTAGTCCACACAAATCCGAAAAAATAAAACAGATGACAAAAAACAAATAATGCAGTGGCGTTTTACCAAAGAAGCGGTCATAGTACATATATGCAGCAAAGCCCAGTAAAAGTAACACCCCTCCCTGCACGTAAAATAATGCCAGCTGGGTCTCATTGTCGAGTTTATCTGTGAGGGGGTCTGAAAGATAGTACAAGTTGAATATGTTCAATCCTACCATGGCCACCATATAAGACAAAATAATGGGAGTTGATTTTTTAAACTTAAATTTTTTAAGCGCAAAATAGGCCAGTACCAAATAGGCCAGGATTGTAAATATAAATGAAGCTGTCTTGTAATTGCTAATCTCATAATTGATAATGAAGATATCACGAACGGTAAACAAAACGAGCGCCAGAAACACAAAACCCTGCCAGTATTTCTTGTAATAAATAAAAAAACAAAAGATTGCAAAAGTTGACAGCACCCGCACCATCCTGCTTATTTCCAGACTGGAATTTGTAATTACTACAATATTCAAGACAAGAAGAAGTACAAATAAGAGAAAGAGCAAAGTGTATTTTGAATGGATTGTTAGTTTCATTTTAATCGTATTTAGTTAGTCAGTCAATGTGATTTTATAAGAAAAATCTTACTACTATTTACGAAAGAAACCAAAGATGGGTTTTACAAAAAGAAAAATAAATTACAATATACTAATTATCAATACTAATAATTGTAGTTAAACCGGCTTTAGGGTATACACCCGAAACGCATTGAGGGCCATTAGAAGGAAGAAAACAAAGGAACCAATACTCAATATTGTAAAATCAAAATCCCGGTCCAGGAAAAAACCAAAGAGCACCGGACCAATGGCAGTAGAAAAAACCATCACGGTAATAAAAAGGCTTCTTACAGAACCTACTATTTTTGAACCATACACTTCAGCCAGCACCGCATTTTTTACGGTGGCCCCAAAACCGTTTGACAACCCTATACAGGTGATTAAAACAACATAAGCCCACTGACTGTCTGAGTAAATAAAAACCAATAACCCCGCCATAAAGAAAACAATGTACAAGGGATACAATTTTCGAGCGGAGTAGAAGTCTGTCAACCAGCCGGAAACAAGTGCCATACAAAAATTACCGATGGCATAACCCGAAAAGCTCAAGGCAATAAAAGCCGGCGACCAGCTTTTTAAATCCCCTATTTTCAACTGAAAGAAAATAAACGCCGTACCAATGGCGGCACTAGAGAAGTTCAACGGGGCTATCACCCAGAAAGCCTTTGTTTTCATAACGCTCCAGGGCCGGGAAGCTTTCTTTTCGTTCACTGACATCATGGTGGGGACATACATTTTCAATCTGGAGAAATGACGTCTTTTGAAAAGTAAAAATCTGGAGAGAGGAAT
>JBBDVI010000092.1:0-6607 GCA_040903465.1 Flavobacteriaceae bacterium | reverse complement strand
CACCCAGATTACAGCTTTAAATGCCGATACCGGAGAAGTGGTTTTTGAAACAGACAAAGCCCCCAACAGTGCCGATATCGCAAAATCATTCAACCCCTTTATGGTATCCAACGGGCGTATTGTGGACATTGTATCAAAGGGAATTTTCATCCACGATGCCAAGACCGGCGAGGAGCTGTCCTTTACACGCACCAAGGATCTGGGCGTGGGAAAAGTAAAATACAGCCAATTTTATGCCAATGGCATCATACTCTTTGGAACAAAAGGAGTAGGCATACTGGATTTTGACGGGAACCTAATCGCTAGCGTGGATGCTAAAAATGTACAGGATTTTGCCGCCACCCAAGATGAAGTGTGGATATTGGAAAACAAAAAGTTTACACGAGTAGACGCTGCAACAGGCGATGTGTTGGAAAGCACTGAGTTGAAAAAGAGTGAGAACGTCTTTTTTAGTCCGTCAGGAAAAACGCTCGCGAGGCTCAATGCTTCAAACAATCAGCTATCTATCATACGGTAGTGCCGGTTGTATGGGGCAGCAAAACCCAATAGAAAACCACAAGAAAAAAGTACATGAATAAGAAGATTTGAGTTTTCAGCCGGGAGCTATGTAAGCTCTGCAGGAACTATCACAGTCACCCACAGCAGCTTTTGTGCCACTATTGATTAAGGGCCCTTCACGGCTCTTGCCATAGCTCCACTTTAGAAAATGTATCGGGACCCGGCACCATCACGCCGATGGCCCGGTACATTTTTGTATTTCCCCCCATCCACCACCGGCAACCACTCCCTACCGGGGTGACAAATCCCAAATAACAAGCACCAAAATCCAAAGAAACCATTCACCGCAAACCCCCGAAAACCCGCAATCCCGCTAACCCGAACCCCAGCAAAACCCGCTCTCATGTCGAGTGATTTTTATGCAGCACAGCAAAGCAAGCGGAATAAAAATTGTATCGAGACACCCCACACCTCCCCGAAATCCCGCATACCCGCTAACTCGAACCCAAAAAAACCCGCCAACTCGCAAACCCGATAACACGACCCAAAGTGCAGGTTAGCACGTAGATACCGCGTTGATAGCCCATAGTTTACCCGTAAATACAGGGGTTTAACGTACTTTTAACGCGGTATTTACGTGTAAACTATGCGCTATCATGGAGCAAAACTGCTGTTCTAAGGGCGTGTATGCGCACGGGTTTCCCCGGTGATGGCGGGGTGTGGGCGGTGGTATGCGCTACGAATTATTTAATTTAAGAATATGATATGGATTTAATCTTTATATAAAGCAGAATGATATGTATGCATATCTGTTTGCAGACATCTAAAAAGACACAAAACTTTTTGATGACATTTAAAATTAGTTTATGTTTGGAAAAGCAATCATTTCAAACAATTAGACAAAAAAACAAGCAAAGTGAGGACTTTATTTCTAAAAAGTGTCCATATATAAACTAGTTTCAACGCACTAAAATCTATGAATAAAATTTTACTATTATTACCCGCTCTCCGAAGTTTGCAACTCTGTTGATGCGCGATGTGTTGATTCAGGAAGAACGGGTGATTAAAGCGATAGGAAAGTAATTTAAAAGCTTAATAGAACTTAACCTTGTTGACTTAGTTAAGGCACCCTGATAGGCAAAAAAACATGGGAACTGAATTTTAAAGACCTATAAGAGAACGATAATCCTAAAACCACTAACAATAAATGTTAAAAAAATACAGTATATTAGTATTATAAATTTTATAATGTAATTAAAAAACTTATTAAATAATTTGCCTAATGAAAAAAAAACTACTAAAAACAATTTGGATAACTGGACTGATTATATTTATAACAGGAGCAGCAATTGCACAACCTAATATTGAATGGCAAAAAACCTATGGAGGTAATGAAAATGATTTTTGCTGGGGTATTTACCCCACCACAGATGGTGGTTATGTCCTGACAGGCTCTACAGACTCTTCAGCCAACGGAGACATTTCCGGTATGAACAACGGAGCTACCGATATTTGGGTCGTAAAAATTGACGATAACGGAAACATAGATTGGGAAAAAAACTTTGGTGGCAGCAACAATGATACTGCCTGGAGCATCCTGCAAACTACCGATGGAGGCTATATCGTGGCAGGATCATCCTCATCAAATGATGGTGATGTAAGTGGAAATATTGGCGGTAACGACTTTTGGATACTTAAATTAGATGCTAATGGTATCATTGACTGGGAAAAAAGCTATGGAGGAAGTGGCACCGAACAAGCGCGTAGTATTCAACAAACCACTGACGGTGGATATATCGTGGCGGGAACAACATCCTCAAATGATGGAGATGTGGGTGGAAATAATGGAGGTCAAGATATTTGGATAGTGAAATTAGACACCAATGGCAACATAGACTGGGAAAAAAACTATGGAGGAACTAGCAGCGACCAAGCCCGTAGTATTCAGCAAACCACTGACGGTGGATATATTGTAGCGGGTTACACCATATCAAATGACGGCGATGTTGGAGGCAATTATGGTGAATCAGATATTTGGATAGTTAAATTATTTTCCAACGGCAACTTAGATTGGGAACAAAATTATGGTGGTAGTGGAGATGACAAAGCTAACAGCATCCAACAAACTAATGATGGTGGGTATATTATTGCAGGGGAGTCTTATTCAACTAATGGTGATGTAGGGGGGAATAACGGAACGCGGGATTATTGGATTCTCAAGATAAATATGACTGGAACAATTGAATGGGATAAAAACTATGGAGGTTTTGGTCATGAGTATTCTTATGATATTAAACAAACGAGCGATAACGGGTATATAGTCACGGGGGTCTCTCATTCTTCCGGTAGCGGGGATGTTGGAGGCAATAACGGAGGTGGTGATTTTTGGATACTTAAATTGGATTCCAATGGAAATTTAGACTGGGAACAAAACTACGGAGGCAACAGCCATGATAATCCCTATAGAATCCACCAAACGCAAGATGGGGGGTATATTATAGCAGGATCAACCGAATCAACGGACCTCCCAGGAGGAAATCAAGGAGGGTTGGATTTTTGGTTAGTGAAATTTGAAGCAAATAATTTGAGTATAGATGATGTATCATCCTTTAAATCGTTAGTAATTTACCCAAATCCTTCTAAAGATATAATAACTTTAGACCACCTTACAATTAATTCAACTATAATAATCAAAGATAATTTAGGTAAAGAAATATTTAGAACCATAACTAACAGTGAAAAAGCTATAGTATCTACATCGGCATTTTCAAATGGAGTATATGTTATACAAATTAAAAGCAATGGAAATACAATAAACAAAAAGCTTATTGTAAATAAATAGTTTTTGCTACTATTACAAAACATTCGAATGCTTCATTTAATTGATACTTTTTGTCTGTAAGACGGAAGACTTTAACATCTTCCGTTTTTTCTCGCTCTCCGAAGTTTGTAACTTCGGAGCTATTATGTAGTATAAAAGATTACAAGAACCTGCCGCCATCCCCGCTCTCCAAAGTTTGCAACTTCGGAGTTTCCCAATAGTATAAAGGATTCCATACCCTCCCACCGTCTCCCATCGGGCTTCCTAAAGCTTAAATAAAAGTTAAAATATTTGAATACTGTAACCATTTGCATTTTGCATCGTCTTTAAAGTAATCAATTGTTTAATCCTTTAATTCATCATCACATGCAAAAAACGATCGCAGTAACTGTACTGGTGTTTGCGCTTTCCGTAGGATCGCTCAAAGCACTCACATTGGAGACCTTCCCCCAAACGTTTGGGGAAACAACCCTTCTCATAGAGAAAGGGTTTAACAACAACCCGCTTCACCTCTCTGTTGTAAAAGGAGATTTGGAAACCGTGCAAAAGTTAATTGAACTTGGCGCAGACGTTAACCAAAAGTGGAACGGTATGACCCCTGCCATGTATGCTGCCCGTCATAACCGGGTGGAAATCCTAAAGGTGCTTATTGCACAAGGAGCCAATCTAAAAATGAGATGCGACAAAGGCCGTAAAGCCTCCTATTACGCCAAACATTCCGGCGCAAAAGATGCCGCATCGCTTATTGAGCAAACACTGGCAAAATAACAGGTCTTTATTAGTATTGGTTAATTAGCTTAAAAAGCTGTGCAGACACACTCTGCACAGCTTTTTTTAGTTGGGGTTGGCTTATTTCTAATCGTTTTAAACCTAGCGCGCTCTCCAAAGATTGTAACTTTGGAGCTATCAATCCGGTTGCCATGAGCTTCAAAGCAATGAGCCATCTTTAATAAGTCCGCACCCAAAGGGAACAAAAAAAAATAGTATATTAGCTATATGAATTTAAAGGAGGCCATCACACATAAAATGGATGACTTTTTAACCTTATGCAAAGCACATAAGGTTAAAAACCTGTATGCTTTTGGTTCTTCCGTCAACGGACGGTTTAATGAAAACAGTAGTGATATAGACCTGCTCATTGAGATTGACCTCGATGACCCCATTGAACGGGGCGAAAACCTGATGAGCATCTGGGATAAGTTTGAACAGTTTTTTCAACGTAAAGTTGATTTATTGACCCACGCATCCATTAAAAACCCCATCCTCAGAAAAAGTATAGATGCCACTAAAATCCTAATTTATGACGGAAAAGAGCAAAAAATATCTTTCTGATGTTTTAATGGCTATCGACTTGATATAACAATTTACTGTTGATATTACAGATTTTACTTCTTACCAAAACGACTTAAAAACACAAAGTGCGGTTGAGAGGCAATTGGCCATCATTGGAGAAGCCCTAAACAAACTCAAAAAAACCGAACCGGGTTTAGAGATTGAGAACGATAAACAAATAATCGGCTTCCGCAACAGGCTGGTGCATGCTTATGATAGTATTGATAACTCCATTGTGTGGGCAATACTCAATCGTCATTTGAAAAGTTTAAAAAAAGAAATACAAGCACTGAACTCATAAAGTTGCTCTCCGAAGTTTGCAACTTCGGAGCTACCCAGACAATAATCCCCTTCCAACCCACCTGAGTAAATGGTTAAAACCATTGCCTATACAGTGAAGGCATTCCATAGCCCACGAATTAATTCGTGGGCTATGGGAGAAACTATGGAATGGATGGACAAACTGCTTTAACGGTTAATAGACTATAAAGACAGTTTTCCTTATCTTTATAAAAAAATACCATGAGAATACACTTTACCCTCTTGCTGCTGGGCGCCCTCACAATGACACATGCCCAGACAGACCCCCGTATGTATGATATTATCGATGCCGTGTCTGCAGAACGGCTGCAACAGGATGTGAGCCGCCTGGCAGGATTTGGCACGCGCCATACCTTGAGCGATACGGTTTCGTCCACCCGCGGTATCGGTGCTGCACGCCGCTGGATCAAACAGGAGTTTGAGAGTATTTCCCGTGATTGCAACAACTGCCTAGAGGTGTTCTATCAAAAAGACCTCGTCAAAGAAGGCACCAATGCCCGCATTCCCTTTGATGTGGAGGTTGTGAATGTGGTGGCCATACAACGTGGCACCCAATACCCCAACCGCTTTATCATTATGAGCGGCGACATAGACAGCCGCGCCAGCGATCCCAACGATTATACCATTGACGCACCGGGCGCCAATGACAATGCCACCGGTATGGCAGGGGCGATGGAAGCTGCACGGGTGTTATCGCCTTATAAATTTGAGAACAGCATCATCTATACCGGACTTTCCGGTGAGGAGCAGGGGCTCTTTGGCGGTGCCGGCCTTGCTGCGTATGCGAAAGAACAAGGCTGGGAGATCATCGGGGTGCTTAACAACGATATGATTGGCAACATCACCGGCGTCAACGGCGTGGTGAGCAACCGTGATTTTCGTATCTTTTCTGAGCCCGTCCCCCCCACCGAAACCGAAAGAGAACGCAATGCGCGCAGGTTTTACGGCGGCGAAGTGGATGGCATTTCGCGGCAGCTGGCGCGCTATGTCCACAAAACCACCCAAACCTATATGCCTGAGATGAACCCGATGCTTATTTACCGTCTGGACCGTTTTGGCCGTGGAGGGCATCACCGTCCCTTTAACGATGCCGGCTTTGCGGGCATCCGTATTATGGAGGCGCACGAGAACTACACCCAACAACATCAGGACATACGTGTGGAAGAAGGCATTGCCTATGGAGATGTGCTGGAGCACGTCAACTTTGACTATGCCGCCAAACTCACAGCCGTAAACGCCATAAGCATGGCCGCACTGGCATCGGCCCCGCCCGCACCTGAGAATGTACAGATAGGCGGTATTGTGGAACCCTCGGCTAAACTCAAATGGGACAAGGTACCCGGTGCCGTGGGCTATAAGATTTACTGGCGCGACACCACCTCCCCCACTTGGGATTACAGCCGTTCTGTGGGCGATGTGAGCGAGCACACCCTCGAGGGCATTGTGATTGACAATTACTTTTTTGGCGTCGCTGCCGTGGGCAAAGACGGGCACCAGAGTGTGGTGGTCTTTCCGGGAGGGATTTTTAGATAGACTTTAGACTTGAGACGATAGATATTAGACGGGAGATTGACGGATGACGGTTTCTCTTTGCACCTTTGCGGATACCTTTTGGGTCTTTGCGTAAAACCAAGA
>JBBDVI010000091.1:0-6665 GCA_040903465.1 Flavobacteriaceae bacterium | reverse complement strand
TAAAGGTAAATCCCGCTCTTTGTGAGGTTAGAGCGGGATTTTTTTTATTTATAGCCCGGTAATCATCTTCCTTTCGGAATGGCATCAATTAATTTTTTTGTGTAAGCTTTCATAGGGTTGGCATATATCTCATCTGCCTCGCCAATTTCTTCAATTTTTCCGGCATTCATGACCAGCAACTGATCTGCCATATATTTTACCACGGCAAGATCGTGTGAAATAAAGATATAAGTGAAGCCAAATTTTTCCTTGAGTTCGTTCAGCATATTCAAAACCTGTGCCTGGACAGAAATATCCAATGCCGATACAGACTCGTCACAAATAATTAGTTTGGGCTCAAGCGCAACAGTCCTGGCAATGCCTACACGCTGCCTCTGACCACCTGAAAGCTGATGCGGATATCTGTAATAAAACGATTCATCAAGGCCTACCTGCCCTAAAAGTTGTTTTACTTTTTCTTTCCGGGTTTTATCGTTTTGGTGTAAATTGTGGACACGCATAGGTTCCAATATAGCTTCACCTATCAGCATTCTGGGGTGCAGGGAAGAATATGGATCCTGAAAAATAATTTGGATTTCCTTCCTGAATCGCCTGAAATCATTTTCGCTGAGAGCGGTAATATCTTTTCCCCGAAATTTTATAGTGCCCCGTGTGGCTTTGTCCAACTGGAGAATAGCTTTGCCCAAAGTAGATTTACCGCATCCTGATTCTCCCACCAGTCCAAGTGTTTCACCTTCAAACACCTGAAAACTGACATCGTTGACAGCTTTAACGACTTTTTTGGTTCTAAAAAAACCTGAATTGCTATAGTATTCCTTTTCCAGGTTGATGACTTCAAGTAAGGGTGGATTGCTGTATATAATTTTATGTTTTGAAGCACGACTGTTTGCCGTTATGGCTTTTGATGGAGGGTTGTCTCCCAGGAAATCTTTTATAGTAGGGAGTTTTTCAAGTCGTTCGTTCATCGACGGCCGGGAACTTATAAGTGCTTTTGTATACTTGTTCTGAGGGGAATTAAAGATTGTGTGTACTTCGCCTTGTTCAACGATTTCGCCCTGATACATCACCAGAATGCGGTCTGCAATATCTGACACCAAGGCTAAATCGTGGGAAATAAAAAGGATGCTCATTCCGGTTTCCTTTTGTAACTCTTTGAGAAGGCTAATGATTTCCTTTTGCACCGTTACGTCAAGTGCTGTGGTGGGTTCATCTGCAATCAATATTTTGGGTTTGCAGGCAATGGCCATCGCAATCATAACACGTTGCATCTGTCCGCCGCTTATTTGATGTGGATAGGCATTGTAGATTTCATCGGGTCTGGGCAGCTTTACTTTTTCAAACAAAGCCAATGTTTGTTTTTTGGCCTCGCTTTTTGAAATTTTTGTATGGTTCAACAAAATTTCAGCAACCTGTTTGCCGCAGCGCATGGAGGGATTTAAGGCACTCATGGGTTCCTGAAAGATCATGGAAATTTCATTGCCGCGTATTTTTTGAAATTCTTTTTCTGCTATATTTTGTATGGACTTCTCTTCATAAATGATTTCTCCCGAAGTGATTTTAGAAATCTTTTTGGGCAGCAAACCCATAATAGCCAATGTTGTTACAGATTTACCGGAACCTGACTCACCCACGATACCCAGGATTTCATTTTTATTCAGTTGAAAAGAAACAGCATGAACCACATCAGTGTAGGATTTTTCACTTTTAAATGCAAGGGATAAATTGTTTATTTTAAGAAGGGATTTGCTCATGTTTTGTTTAAATATTCGGTTAAACGAAGGTATAAAAACTTCGGTTTAAACTGAAATGATCTCGTCGGGTATCAGGATTTCTTCATTGCGAAGTCTTAAAAATACCTGTGCCACGGCAACGGTATCTTTTTCGCAATAGCGGATGATGCGGTCAATATCTTTTTCTTCATAATATACTTTACGCACTTCACTGCCGTCTATATCGTCTTTTGGTGAGGGGATTCCTAAAATATGAGTCATTAATTTCAGTGAGGTGAAGTGTTTGTAATCACCAAATTTCCACAATTCGAGGGTGTCAAGATGCGGCACTTCCCAAGGTTTTTTTCCAAAAAGATCCAGTTTAAAAGGGATGTCAATGCGATTGATGATCATTCTTCGGGCAATGTAGGGAAAGTCAAATTCTTTGCCGTTATGGGCGCAAAGCACATGTTGCGGTTTGTTAAAATGTGTTTCCAGTAAACTTTTAAAATCTTTGAGTATTTGAATTTCATCACCGTGGAAGGTAGTAACCCTGAAGTTTCTGACGTCTCCCTTCATCACAAAATAGCCTACAGAAATACAGATAATTTTTCCAAATTCAGCCCAGATACCGGCACGATCATAAAATTCAGAAGCTGTGATCTCGTCACGTCTCTGGTATTCCGTTTTCTTTTCCCAGAGAATTTTTAAAGTGTCATCAACATCTTCAAAATTTTCCAGTAAGGGCACTGTTTCAATGTCCAGAAAAAGAATGTTTTCTATGTTTATTTTAGATAGCATACTATACTTATTTCATCATTTCATAAGCTTCTTCCACATTTACCCAAAAGCTTTCCGGATATTCTTCTCCTTCAGCAACCGGACCTTTCGAATGGCCTAATCGTACCACGATTACATTGTCTTCAGGCACCACGATTACATATTGACCTAAATGCCCCCGCATAGCATAAGAATGTTTTCCTTGAAAATCTTTTATCCAAAAACCATAACCGTAAGGCGATTCTGGGAATCTTCGCGTGGTGGAAGTAGCTACAAAAGCGGAGTCTAAAATTTGCTGTCCGTTAAATTTACCGTGGTCTTTGTACAATTTCCCGAAACGTGCAAAATCTTTAGCATTGGAAGCAAAACAACAATAAGCTTTAACCAGACCATGTTCTCTACTATCCACTTGCCAGAGTGCATCGTTTTTGGCACCCATCGGTTTCCAGAAACTTTCCGTGAAGTAGTCGGCTATCTTTTTTCCGGAGGCCTTTTCAATCACCATAGCAAGTAGTTGGGTACTTCCACTGAGGTATTTGTATTCTTTTCCCGGTTCTTCCACAATATCGAGTTCGAGCATCATATTTTCCAAATCATCATAAAAATAGGCTTTAGTCGTAATGGAAAACGGACTGTAATACCGTTCATCCCAGTCTAAGCCGGAAGCCATAGAAGCTAAATCGCCAACAGTACTTTTTGAATCTTTATACTTCGGGAAAAAGTCGCCAATGGGTTGGTCTAAACTCTCTATATAACCATCCATAATCGCTTTTCCCAGTAATCCGGAAATATAACTTTTAGCCATGGAAAACGAATTACTTTTACTGTTTTCGTCAAAACCGTCATAATAGGCTTCATAGAAAATACTGTCATTCTTGATGATTACATAAGCAATTGTCCCAAAATCTTTATGTGCTTTCATTAACCTTTCTGTTGGCTCTACAGTATTGTAATCTTTGTGATTGGGCCACGGAAAGGTGTTTTCCGGAGCTTTTATTGTGTCGTTATCAAACGACTTGTAATCTTCTAAAAATGCGGTGGTATGTCCTTTTAGATAGATGGTGCGAACAGCTTTGATCAAATAGTCATAATCAAAAATGTACAGAATAATAATTACTAGGAAAAGCAGTGCTAAAATAGCGCCTAAAATCTTTTTTAAAGCCTTCATAAGTGTTTTTAGTATCTTATAAAGATAAAAAAATATAGAAATAAAAATAGTATTCTAAAAAAGAGACTTTTGTGCCGGAGGATTTTCGTGATCTAGCAGGCATTTTTTTCGCCACAAGCCACCGGCATATCCTGTTAAAGAACCGTCACTGCCAATCACACGATGGCACGGAACCACAATCCACAAGGGGTTTTTGCCGTTAGCAGCTGCGACAGCGCGAATGGCTTTGATGTCACCTACCTTCATGGAAAGCTCCATATAAGAAATGGTTTTTCCATAAGGTATCTCCTGTAAAACTTGCCATACTTTTTGCTGAAATTCGGTTCCCTGTGGGTTGAGTTTGAGATTGAACTCTTTGCGCTCGCCGGCGAAATATTCCTGTAGTTGATTAACACAATCCCGAAGATGGAAAGGAACTTCATCAGAAGTCAATTCTTGATCGTCCAAAATTGAAATACTTGTTATGCCATTTTTATCTCCTTCAATAGAAGCAAGGCCCAGGGGAGTTTTTAAATAAGCTTTTTGCAAGGTTAAAATTTAAAATTGTTCTAAAAACTGAATGCGTTTCTCTATGGGCGGGTGGGTAGCAAAGAGCCCGCCAAGACTTCCAAAAAAGTTTGCCGAAGTGTCTTTTGGAGTGTTCTCAATAAACATTTGTTGTACCTCTTCGCTTTTTACTTTTACGTGGTGATTGGGTGCAATTTTTTTCAATGCGGAAGCAAGCGCCCAGGGTTTGCGTGTCATTTCAGCGGCACCGCTGTCTGCCATATATTCCCTTCTTCGGCTTAAGGAAAATTTAAAAAGCAAAGAGAACAGATAAGCTACTGCGGCGACAATTAATATAATAATCATCAATTTTCCGGAGTCTTTGTTGCCTCTTCTGTTGCTCATTCCGCCATAGAGAAAACTCCTGAATGCAATTTGAACCACAAATGCAAAAATCCCAACAAAAATGATGCTAACCACCAGCAAACGCACGTCTTTGTTTCTGATGTGCATTAATTCATGGGCAATCACGCCTTCCAGTTCGTCATCATCAAGCGTGTCAATAATCCCGCGGGTGAGAGTTACCGTGTAGTCTTTTTCCTTGATACCGCTGGCATAAGCATTGAGTGCGTCACTTTCAATGATCTGGACGTTGGGCATGCGCATACCCACGCTCATGCATAGGTTTTCCACCAGATTGTAAACACGCATATTTTCTTTTCGCTCAAGCGTTTTGGCACCAGTGGCCAATGCGATCATTTTGTCGTGAGCAAAATAGGCAATGAGAAACCACACAAGAATGATTGCAGTGACAAAAGGAATTGCCTGAATAAACAAATCCATTGCATAATCGGGGTCCGGGTTTCCAAATTCATCGAAAGTTAAAAAGTAAACCACGGCAAATACAGAAGCTAATACCAATAGCGGAAAGGCAATCAACAGGAGCACAGATTTTTGGTTATTCCTGCGGATTTGTTTTTGGATGCCAGTAAACTTCACGACTTAAAACTTTACCTCAGGTGCTTTGTCTAAATCTGCTCTTTGTGCTTCGCCTAAATCAAACATCGGTTCGGTTTTAAATCCAAACATACCCGCAAAAATAGTATTGGGGAATTTCTGGACCGCAATGTTGAGCTCTTTGGTAGCAGCGTTGAAAAAACGACGCACAGCAGCCAATTTGTTTTCGACATCTGAAATTTCATTTTGAAGCTGCAGGAAGTTCTGGCTGGCTTTCAAATCAGGATAAGCCTCTACCTGAATGTTTAAGCCTCTTATAGCGGAAGTAAGTTCTTGTTCAGCGGCAATTTTTTCATTGATTCCTGTAGCAGAAATGGCCTTTGTTCTTGCATTGGTCACTGCTTCAAGTGTTCCTCTCTCGTGTTCCATATAGCCTTTTACAGCGCCAATTAACTGAGGAATTAAATCGTGTCTTTGTTTAAGTTGGACATCAATGTCTGCAAAAGCATTTTCCCTGTGATTTCTGAGGCTTACAAGGGTGTTGTAAATTGAAATGACCCAAATGACAAGCAGGACCAGAATTCCGATAAAAATTAATATTCCCATAGCGATAGTGGTATAAGGTTGTTATTGTTCAAAGATAAAGAATTAGACGTTGAGTCTTTTGAATTGTTTCATAAAATTGAAAAGATTTTAACATGCTTTAATCTTCTTCATTATTTGATTTTGGACTAATAATTCCCAGGCGTTTTGCTCGAGATTCCCAGTTTTTTCTGGCGAGAGCCTGCATATCAGCAACGTTATCGCTTTCATCCATAATTTCCAGGCCGAGCAAGGTCTCAATGATATCTTCCATGGTTACAATGCCGATGGGATTTCCATATTCATCAGACACGATGGTAATGTGTGTGCGTTTTTCAATAAGGATTTCAAACAACTCAGGGATGGGTGTATCGCTGGAGGTTGTTAAGACCTCTCTTTTTAAGGAGCTGAGGGGCTCCGGACCTTTTTGGTCAATCATTTCTTCAAGAACATCGTCTTTTAAGATGAACCCTGTTATGTTGTTAGACCGATCTTTGTAAATAGGTATGCGGGAGTGCTTAAGGTGCTTATTTTCTTCATAAAAGTCTTCGATGGTAGTGGTTTCGTCTTCAGTAATAACTACTGAAAAAGGGGTCATCACATCTTTGGCTTCAACCGACTTGAAAATCATCAGGTTTTTAATAACCGTTGTTTCATTTTCTTCAAAAACGCCTTCTTCCTCAGCGGTGTTGGCAATAGAAATAAACTCTTCCCGGCTCATCGTGTGTATGTGTGCCGACTTGCCAATGAGTTTGGTAGTTAAAGTCAGAACCCATAAAATTCCGGTCCATTTAAGAGGGAAAATGAGGATGGTAAGGGAAACTGCGGTAAACTTTCCCAAAGATTTCCAGTAAGTAGCACCAATGGTTTTAGGAACAATTTCAGAGAGCACGAGTATTAACATGGTCATAATTGCTGAAACGATACCCACAGCGTTATTGCCGCTTCCAAAGGTTTTTTCTGCTTGAACACCCACCAATATA
>JBBDVI010000090.1:0-6698 GCA_040903465.1 Flavobacteriaceae bacterium | reverse complement strand
ATTCAGTAATGATGGTAGAAGGTGAAATGAAAGAAATTTCAGAAGAAGAAATGGCCGAGGCCATCAAGTTTGCTCACGAAGCCATAAAAGAACAATGTGCTGCTCAAATCAGATTGGCTGAAGCTTTCGGTAAAAAGCCGGTTAGGGAATATGCACCTGCAAAAAGCGACGAAACTATTGAAGCTAAGGTACGCGAAGCGGCTTATCAGAAAATATATGACATCGCAAAAGGCGGTCACGGCAAAAGAGAACGTGGCGAAGCTTTTTCAGCCGTAAAAGACGAAGTGATGGCTTTGTTTACAGAAGAAGAACTCGAAGAAAATCAAGGTTTGATCAAAACTTATTTCTATAAAATAGAAAAAGAAGCCGTAAGAGAATTAACCCTTGCAGAAGGTTTAAGACTTGACGGTAGAAAAACTGATGAAATCCGCCCTATCTGGTGTGAGATTGATTATTTACCTTCTGTTCATGGTTCTGCTATCTTTACCCGTGGGGAAACTCAGGCACTGGCAACAGTAACTTTAGGAACTTCCAGGGAATCAAATATGATTGATATGCCCACTCATCAAGGTGAAGAAAATTTCTATTTACACTATAACTTCCCTCCTTTTTGTACCGGTGAAGCCTATCCTTTAAGGGGAACTTCGCGTCGTGAAATTGGTCACGGAAACTTGGCACAACGTGCTTTAAAAGGAATGATCCCTGAAGATTGCCCATACACAGTAAGAATTGTTTCTGAAGTTCTGGAATCTAATGGTTCTTCTTCTATGGCAACCGTTTGTGCTGGGACAATGGCGTTAATGGATGCCGGTATTCAAATGAAAAAACCGGTTTCCGGTATTGCTATGGGATTGATTTCTGATGGCGACCGTTATGCGGTACTTTCAGACATACTTGGAGACGAAGACCACCTGGGTGATATGGACTTTAAAGTAACCGGAACGGCAGACGGAATCACCGCTTGTCAAATGGATATTAAAGTAAAAGGAATGCCTTACGAAATTTTAGTGAATGCACTAAAACAAGCTCGTGAAGGTCGTTTGCATATTTTGGAAAAATTAACGGAGACCATCCCTGCACCCAATGCAGATGTGAAGGCACATGCTCCAAAAATTATCACCAGAATCATACCTAATGAATTCATAGGCGCCTTGATTGGACCCGGAGGAAAAGTGATCCAGGAATTGCAAAAAACCACTAAGACCACGATTGTCATCAATGAAGACCCGGTTACAGAAGAAGGTATTGTAGAAATTCTTGGAACAAGCCAGGAAGGTATCGATGCTGTTTTGGCAAAAATTGACTCGTTGATGTTCAAGCCTGAAATGGGTGGCACTTATGAAGTGAAAGTCATCAAAATGCTTGACTTTGGAGCTGTTGTAGAATATCTTGACGCTCCCGGAAACGAAGTATTACTTCACGTTTCTGAACTGGCGTGGGAACGCACAGAAAATGTTTCTGACGTGGTCAATATGGGTGATGTGTTTGAAGTGAAATACCTCGGTACAGATCCAAGAACACGCAAGGAAAAAGTTTCGCGCAAAGCACTTTTGCCAAAACCGGAAGGTTTTAAAGAAAGACCTCCACGTGAGCGCAATGACAGAGACCGAAACGACCGCGGAAGAGATTCCAGAGATCGAAATGACAGGGATCGCAAACCCAGAAGGGATTAATTAATCCTCTGATTATTTATACAAAAACACCTCTATGAAATGTAGAGGTGTTTTTTTTTACTGTTTTTGTAACATTTTCTCTACTCTATACGTATAACCATATAGACAAGACAAAAAATCGTAAGACTTGTTGCAGAATAACTTACTGAAAAGACGCTTCCGGAGAAGCAAGGGTTTTCACTCTTAATCGGTAAAACTAGAGCAAACCCGATCGTTCTTAATAAGTAATAAAATTTTGTAACAAGTCTTTTTAAACTGTAAATCCCTTACATGAGACAACTCAAAATTACCAAGCAGGTTACAAACAGAGAAACTGCTTCCCTCGACAAGTATCTACAAGAAATAGGAAAAGTTGACTTAATTACCGCAGACGAAGAAGTTGAATTAGCACAAAGAATTAAAAAAGGCGACCAAAGAGCTTTGGAAAAATTGACCAAAGCCAATTTGCGTTTTGTGGTTTCTGTTGCAAAACAATATCAAAATCAAGGTTTAACACTTCCCGATTTAATTAATGAAGGAAACTTAGGTTTGATCAAAGCAGCACAACGTTTTGATGAAACCCGTGGTTTTAAATTCATTTCGTATGCTGTTTGGTGGATCAGACAATCCATACTTCAGGCATTGGCAGAGCAATCCAGAATTGTGCGTTTGCCTCTCAATAAGATTGGATCGATCAATAAGATAAATAAAACCTTTGCTTTTCTGGAGCAAGCCCACGAGCGTCCGCCGTCTGCTGAAGAAATCGCAAAAGAACTCGATATGACCATCAATGACGTAAAAGAGTCTATGAAAAACTCCGGCCGTCATGTATCGATGGATGCTCCCCTTGTGGAAGGTGAGGATTCAAACCTCTATGACGTTTTACGCAGTGGGGAATCACCAAACCCTGACCGCTCACTTTTACACGAGTCATTGCGTACAGAAATTGAGCGCGCTCTTGAAACTTTGACACCGCGTGAAGCTGATGTGATTCGTCTGTATTTTGGCCTTGGTGATCAACATCCCATGACGCTTGAAGAAATTGGCGAAACATTTGATTTAACACGCGAGCGTGTGCGACAAATCAAAGAAAAAGCTATTAGAAGATTGAAGCACACTTCAAGAAGTAAAATATTGAAAACTTACTTAGGTTAAGAATTTTGAAACCAACACTTTGACACGTTTTGAAGTTTGGTCTGATTCTTGACTTATTACAGTAACAAACAGTTATCACTAACTGTTCGTTTTTTGATTGATGAATGAATCCCCGGCTGATTACCGGGGATTTTTCATGAGCCCACCCAAACCCTCCCAAAGGGAGGGCTTAATAAATTAAAACCTCATCTTTTGCATATCTTTATTACCTTTGCAAAAACAACTTCTTATGTCTATCAAAATAGCCCCTTCAATTCTTGCAGCAGATTTTGCTAACCTTCAACGTGATATTGAAATGGTCAATCAAAGTGAAGCACATTGGTTTCATATTGATATTATGGATGGCGTTTTTGTGCCCAATATATCTTTTGGCATGCCGGTTCTTGACGCAATTGTAAAACACGCCAAAAAAACCATTGATGTACATTTGATGATTGTAGACCCAGACCGCTACATTAAAACATTTGCAGATTTGGGATCAAATATCCTCACTGTGCATTATGAAGCCTGCACCCATCTTCACAGAACGCTGCAAGCCATTAAAGCCGAAGGCATGCAAGCCGGTGTGGCTTTGAATCCACATACAAGCGTGTCTTTGCTTGAAGACACCATCAAGGATATTGATTTGGTTTGTCTGATGAGTGTGAATCCCGGTTTTGGCGGACAAAGCTTTATCGAGAACACCTATAAAAAAGTAGCTCAGCTAAAAGAAATTATCGAGAAAAATGGTGCTTCCACCAAAATTGAAATCGACGGTGGCGTGACCGATAAAAATGCTTCCCAACTTGTGGAAGCCGGTGCAGATGTACTCGTTGCCGGGAGCTTTGTGTTTCGTTCTGAAAATCCTTTGGAAACCATTAAAAAATTAAACACTCAAGTGAATGGGTAGTCAACCCCTTGACGTTGTAATCATAGGTGCCGGGCCCATTGGCATTGCCTGTGCGCTGGAATGTAAAAAAGCAAACCTCAGCTACGTGGTACTTGAAAAAGGAACGCTCGTCAATTCGCTTTACAACTACCCGCTGGATATGACCTTTTTTTCAACATCAGAAAAACTGGAAATTGACAACATCCCTTTTATGAGCGTCAATCCAAAGCCCAAACGGATTGAGGCGTTGGAGTATTACAGACGGGTGGCCACTAATAATAGTTTGAATATCAATCTTTTTGAAAGAGTCATCTCTTCCAAAAAGGATAATGAGCTTTTTATAATTGAATCTGAAAAAACAACTTACCATTCCAAAAACCTTATTGTAGCAACAGGATTTTATGATATCCCCAATAAACTAAATATCCCCGGTGAAGATTTGGATAAAGTCACACATTATTATAAAGAAGCCCATTACTACACCATGCAAAAAGTGGTTGTGGTGGGAGCCAGCAACTCTGCAGTAGATGCCGCTCTGGAAATCTGGCGAAAAGGTGGCGAGGTGACTATGGTTGTTCGCGGAAAAGCCATTGGTGAACGCGTTAAATACTGGGTAAAACCCGATATAGAAAACCGCATTAAAGAAGGAAGCATCAAAGCCTACTTTGAATCTGAAATCAATAAAATCAGCGAAAAAGATGTTGTTATTCAAACACCCGAAGGAAAAATCGTATTAGAAAATGACTATCTCATTGCCCTGACAGGTTATCGCCCTAATTTTGATTTTTTGGATGCACTGGGAATCTCTCTTTCAAAAGACGAAAAATGCTATCCAACCTACGATGAAAAAACGATGGAAACCAACATACCCGGGCTTTATCTCGCCGGTGTGATTTGTGGCGGAATGGACACCCATTTATGGTTTATTGAAAACTCGGTTGTTCACGCCAACAAAATTGTAAATCACATCATTTCAAAAAACAATCAACCCTGAAAGTATTTTTAGATTGGTACTATAAAATGAAAAAGAATTCTATTTAAATGAAAGATCCCCACAAACAATTAGTACGCAGTTTGGGATTGAAAGACGCCGTAGGAATAGGACTTGGAGCCATTATCGGTGCCGGAATTTTTGTGGTTACCGGAGTGGCAGCGGGCATTTCTGGTCCGGCATTTTTAATTGGTCTTTTGATTGCAGGTTTTATTGCTACCTGCAACGCCTTAAGTTCTGCGCAACTCGCTGCCATATATCCTTTTTCAGGTGGAACATATGATTATGGCAATAGATTGCTAAACCCTGCCTTAGGTTTTACTGCCGGATGGATGTTTCTCATCAGCAAACTTTCTGCAGGAAGTGTGGTCGCTATCGGGTTTGGAAGTTATTTTTATCAACTTACCGGTATGGGAACACCTTTAATCCTTGCGATTTGTGCCATTGTTTTTTTGACGATTGTCAATCTTTCAGGCATCAAAAAAGCCGGTATGCTCAATCTCATCATTGTCGGGTTTACGATACTTTCCTTAATATATCTTGTCATCAGCGGAATTCCGGAGATTAAACAAGAGCATTTTGTGCCTTTTGCTCCTTTTGGTATTTCAGGCATAGCCGAGGCAAGTGCTCTGCTGTTTTTTGCATTTACCGGTTATGCCCGCATTGCGACACTGGCAGAAGAAGTAAAAGACCCAAAAACAACGATACCCAGGGCGATAGTAATCACCGTTGCCGGTGCCATTCTCCTGTATGGATTGGTTTCATTTACTGCCATAGGTGTGATTGGATTTGAAGCGATGGCGCAAACCACTTCCCCGCTTCAAATTGTTGCAGAAAAACTTCAAACACCAATGATCCAAACGATTGTAGCTTTGGGTGCCTGTACAGCTATGCTGGGCGTTTTGCTCAGCCAGATTCTCGGTATTAGCAGGATGCTTTTTGCCATGGCGAGAAACAATGACTTTTTTCCTGCATTTCAAATGGTCAATTTTCGTTTTAAAGTGCCCGCGCTGGCTATAATCACCACTGGAAGTATCATCTTGCTTTTAACCATTTTCGGGACATTTACATTTATACTCTCTTCTGCGGCATTTTCAATCCTTTTATATTACAGTATCACCAATATTGCTGCATTGAAACAGCCTAAAAAGGATCGCCTTTATACACGTTTCGTCCCGGCTTTAGGGCTTATTGGTTGTCTTGCTTTGGCCTTTTCACTTGAATGGAAGGTTATTTTTACCGGAATAATCCTTTTAATAATCGGGTTTGTTTTTCGTTTTATATTAAGATATTTTTTTACGAAAAGAGCCTAAAAAAACTATCAGTAGCTGCAATTGCATTATTTTAACCGTTTATATCCCATTTTTAACAAAAAAATCCTTTCTCGTTCCATTTTATAAAAAATTAATACACAATTAAGAAATGTTTAGCAGGAATGCGGCTTCCCTCCTTTTGATATTAAACGAAATACAAGTATCTTAGAAATGCTAACCTTTAATAATTAAAAAAATGGATTTAATAAGCCCAAAAGAATTACAAAAGTTAACAGAGCATATAGATGATGTTTGTGTTTCGATATTTATTCCCACCAGTCGGGGCGGGAAAGAAGTCTTGGAACAACAAGACCGAACAAAATTAAAAGGAAAATGGAATGAGTGTAAAAGGGAACTTGAAAGCAAGGGAGTTGACGATAAAACTATTCAAAAAATTGAGAAGCCTATCCAAGATTTGCTTGAAGATAGTGGATTTTGGAGACATCAATCAGATGGTCTTGCCATTTTTGCTTCACCTGATTTTTTTGAAAAATACACCTTGCCAATCAACTTTCAGGAGTATACATATATTTCAAAAGAGTTTTACCTGAAGCCCCTTGCACCTCTACTATCAGGTAATGGAAAATTCTATATACTTTCGCTGCAACTTAAAGATGTTACTTTTTATGAAGCTACAAGATACAATATTGGTAAAATAAAAATTGACGAAATCACCCCTTCAAATCTCAGAGATCGTGTGGGATATGATTATGAAGAAA
>JBBDVI010000089.1:0-6758 GCA_040903465.1 Flavobacteriaceae bacterium | reverse complement strand
TTCTTCATAAAGCACGTCATTTAAAACCGAATTCAGTTCTTCATAAAGATATTTTCTCTGAACAGGTTTAAAATTATGTAAACCCACTTTATATTTTGCATACAAAATTTTCTTAACTGAATGTGACAAGCGCTCTTCTGAAATATCCCCAGATTTATATGCTCCTACTATAAGTGCGTGTGCTTTTGGGACATCTTCAGAAATCAATAAAACATCATTGCCGGCATGAAATGCAGCCAAATCTACCTGACCGGGGGTAGTATAGTTTGAAACACCTTTCATATTCAAAGCGTCTGTAAAAATAAGCCCGTTGAAGCCAAGTTTTTCCTTGAGCAAATCTGTAACGACCGGTTTTGAAAGCGAAGTGGGTAAATTTTGACGGGGCTCAAGGCTCGGAACATTTAAATGGGCTATCATCACACTGGCAAGCCCTTTATTAAATAACTGGTTATAGGGATACAGCTCAACGCTGTCAATTCTTTTTTCAGAAAAACTTACGGTTGGCAACGTCTTGTGTGAATCACTATCGGTATCACCGTGCCCGGGGAAATGTTTTCCGTTTGCAAGCACACCTGCGCTTTGCATTCCTTCCATAAAAGCAGCAGCCTTTTGAGTCACATTTTGCATATCCTCACCAAAAGAACGGTTTCCGATAATAGGGTTGTTCGGGTTGGTATTGATATCCACAACAGGGGCAAAATTCATATGAACACCCAGTCTTTTATTGTGTTCCCCAATGCGCTTACCCACTTTTTTAATAAGGGATAAATCTTCAATAGCACCCAGCGTCATATTCCACGGAAAAGCATAGGTTGAATCGAGACGCATGGCAAGGCCCCACTCTGCATCCATAGCAATCATTAGGGGTACTTTTGCAGTTTTCTGAAAGTCATTTGTGATTTTCGCTTGTCTTCCCGGACCACCTTTCGAAAATATAATCCCGCCTATATGTTGTTCTGAAATAAGCCGTTTTATGCGTTCAATTTTTGATTTTGAATCTGAAGAAAACAAATCGACCATAAAAAGTTGACACACTTTTTCTTCAAGGGTCATGCCGTCATAAATACTATCCACCCATTTTTGTTGATTTTCAAGATCATCAAGCACATACAGCGGGTGTATTTGCTGGGCAAATGAAAAAACAAAAATAAAAAAGAAAACTGCGGAAATGAGGTATTTTATCATAGGTCAATCGGAACAAAAACTGTGCTATAAATGTACTTAAACAAAAATAATAAATTTGAATAGCAACGAATCTAAAGGAAATCTATTTTTCTTTAAAAAATGACAAACTTAAAAGCTGTGCTTGAAGATGCTAAAAAAACCGTGAATGCCAACTATCAACAGCAGGTACTTCCCAATTTTCCAAATATTCTTCTTTGGTATTGACCAAATTATTGAAAACAACTGTGTTTTTTGAAATTGCTTTGGCTTTGGCCATTGCTTTAAATTCATTAAGGGGTTTGAAAGCTAAATACTCACCTGTGTAATAAGTAACATTCATTTTATCGAGCAAATCGACCTCAAGTTCTTTTTCCAGTTGCTGGATAAAATGCACTGAAGCATCAATAGAACACCCCGAAGCTGAAGCATTTGCCTGATTTAACCCTATCACAATAAAGCGCTGGTGCCTGATTTCAAAACCGGCTTCAAGAGATGCTCCGTGAGCCGTCCATTCTGTAAGAAATTCTGATAAACGCTTTTCAATAGTCTTTACTTCCTCATCACTGAATTTTCTGTTGGACTGGTAAATCCAGATTCGGGAATCATCAGGTAAGTTTTCAAAAGAAACAAGCATAATCAGGTTTTATAAGGTGATTTATAGCATTAAATTTTAAAGGTCTGCTGCGTTGGCAATCATTTCTGCGACATCCATAACTGCTATGTCGTTTTCTTTGTCTTTTCCTTTCACACCGTCTGTCATCATGGTATTGCAAAAAGGACATGCCGCCGCGATGATGCTTGGCGCGGTTTCCAAAGCTTCTTCTGTGCGTTCAATATTAATGTCTTTATTACCGGGTTCCGGTTCTTTGAACATTTGAGCCCCTCCTGCCCCACAGCAAAGTCCGCGGGTTTTGCAGCGTTTCATTTCAATGAGTTCAACTTCCAGTTTTTCCAGGAGTTCACGTGGGGCTTCATACTCTCCGTTAGCTCTGCCCAAATAACAGGGGTCGTGAAAAGTGATGCGTTTTCCCTTGAATTTTCCTCCTTCGATTTTGAGATGTCCTTCTTCCAGCAATGATTTTAAGAACTGTGTGTGATGCAGTACTTCATAACTGCCACCCAGTTCGGGGTATTCATTTTTGATTGTATTAAAGCAATGCGGGCAAGCCGTCACTATTTTTTTTATTTCATACCCATTGAGCACTTCAATATTCATTTTTGCCTGCATCTGGAACAAAAACTCGTTTCCGGCACGTTTTGCAGGATCACCGGTGCAACTCTCTTCTGTTCCCAAGACGGCAAAATCTACATTGGTTTTATTTAGTATTTGCACAAAGGCTTTGGTTATTTTTTTTGCCCTGTCATCAAAACTTCCGGCGCAGCCCACCCAAAACAAAACTTCGGGTTTTTTGCCTTCTGCCAGATATTCAGCCATTGTGGGCACTTTTATTGCTTCAATCATACTCAATCTATTATTATTCTATGATACAAATCCTTACTTTTTAATCTTTAAAAACTTGTATTGTTACTTCTTTATCTACTAAATCTGTAAATTTTCCCTTATAGCGGGTGGCTTTCACCAAATGATTATCAATCCAGTGGTAGTTTCCTCCCCGTGGTTTTCCCATTAATAAACTGTGGTATTTAAACCCGTGTTTTTCCAGCCAGGTCTCTGTGTAACCACGGTGTTCTTCTGTGCGTGAGGTGAAGAAACAGATAATATGGCCTTGCTCATACCATTTGTTGAGTGTTTTTAAGGCATCAGGATAGACTTGTGCCGTAAGCATTCTTTCTGGCTCTTCATTAGGAATGTCATCACAAATAGTGCCGTCTATATCAATGAGATAATTTTTAATGTTTTTGGGAAGGATGGGACTGACGTGCAGTCCGTCTTCAACTTTGTCACTGAGTAATTTATCTACCTCTTCCTTCTTCATTCTTTTGGGTTTTGAATATTCTTTTTTTCAGGCAAAATACTATTCGTTCTTCCAGTTTAATCTGTCCATCTGGTTATAAGGCCAGGGTGCGCCGTTGTTTTCAACATTGGTCATCGCGATATTCAACTCATTTGGTGCGGCAGATTGTTCCATAACGAGATACTGACGCATATCTATAATGATGGATAACGGGTCAATGCTCACAGGACAAGCTTCCACACAAGCGTTACATGTTGTGCAGGCCCAAAGTTCTTCTCTTAAAATATAGTCGTCAAGCAATTGTTTTCCGTCAGGAACAAATTTGCCGTTTTTATCAATGTTTTTACCCACTTCCTGCAGACGGTCACGAGTGTCCATCATAATCTTGCGCGGTGATAGTTTTTTTCCTGTAATGTTTGCAGGACACTCACTGGTACAACGGCCGCATTCAGTACAAGAATAAGCACTGAGCAGCTGAAACCAGTTCAGGTCTGTCACATCGCTGGCTCCAAATTTCTCCGGGAGTGTGGCATCTTCACCTTCAGGTGGTGCGGCAAAAGGATCGGCATTAGGATCCATCATCAACTCCACTTCCTTGGTAACCACAGGATTGTTAGGGAATTTACCGAATTTTGTAATCTTGCCGTAATAGGTATTGGGAAAAGCAAGTAATATGTGCAGGTGTTTTGAAAAATAAAGGTAATTAAGAAACACCAGTATTCCCACAATATGAAGCCACCAGGCTGTGCGTTCAACAATGATAAGACTGCTTTCTGCCATATTGGAAAAAAGTGGCGCAATGTATTGACTCACCGGAAAAGCCCCTGCTTGTGTATACCCATCTGCTCCCATCTGCTGAAGCTGGTAATCTGCACCATTCATAGTCAGGAACAAGGCCATTAATACCATTTCAAAATACAGGATCAAATTGGCATCCAGAAAAGGCCAGCCTTTCAGCTCACGGTTTAAAAAACGTTTAATATGGATAACATTCCTTCGAATCCAGAAGATTACGACACTCACAATTACCAACAAGGCAAATATTTCAAAAGATGCTATGAGAAAATCACAAAAGCCGCCCAATACTGCAAATGCACGGTGGGAACCTGTAAGACCGTCATAAATAATTTCCAGTACCTCTATATTGATTATTATGAAACCCACATATACAATTACGTGCAGGAAACCGGAAACAGGCCTCTTGACCATTTTTGACTGACCCAAAGCAATCCGTATTAGGTTTCTGGTACGTTGAGCGGGATTGTCTGAGAGATCAATGTCTCTCCCCAAGGAAATATTCCGTTTTAACTTTCTTATGTTCTTGACAAAATAGCCTACTGCTATAACCAGCGTAATTAAAAATAGAATGTTTGGAAGGTAATTCATCTAACTATACATAATAAATTAGTCGTCTCTGTTTTCTGGCTCTTGGTAAGGTCCCGGATTTTTTCCAAAAACTGAAATATGAACATAACGTTTTGGGTTCAATTTGATATCCTGAAGCAATTCTTCCAATTGACGGGTAGCCCCATCCAGATTTTTGTAGAGTTCATCGTCATTGAGCAAGCGTCCAATACTGCCATCATTACTGTTGAGCTTTTCTGAAAATGCATTTAGGTTAGCAAGGGTGCTTTCAATTTCTTTGACCATATTGCCTATTTCAACACTTGAAAGTGTATCTGAAAATGCAGCAAAATTTGCCGCTGTCTTATCAAGGTTTTCAAATGTACTGTTGAGTTTGCTTTTGTTGTCAACGAGAATGTCTTCTAGCGTTACTGAAGAACTTTTTAATGAATTGGATGTCTCGTTAAAATTTTTCAGGGTCTGTCTCAGGTTTTCCCGTGTTTCTTCATTCATAACCTGATTAAAAGAGTTGAGGAGACTGTCTGCACTTACAACAGTGGCTTCAATTTTTTGTTGTAAAGGGGTCAACCGGTCATTTACAAGTTCCATAATTCCTTCTTCGACATTTCCTACCAAGGTATCCCCGGATTGTGCCATGTTATTTGATTCAAAATCAGGAATGATGGCAAGTGATTTTCCACCAATGATACCTCCTCCATAGATTCTGGCAAGGCTGGTTTTTGAAAATTCAAAATCACGCTCTACACTGAAAGTGACAAGCAAATTTGCATTTCTTTCAAGTATTGTAATTTCCTGTATTTTACCAACTTTTAATCCATTTATGGTAACGGTGGAAGATAAATCAAGACCTTCTACATTGTCATAAACAGCATAGAAGACTCTTTCTGTTTTTAAAAAGTTTTTTCCTTTGAGATAATTATAGCCTAATATGAAAGTGGCGATGGCAAAGACTGCCAATAAACCTGTTTTTGCTTCTTTAGATATTTTCACTGACTTTTTTTTATATAAAAACAAATTTAGGAATATTATTTACACCTAAAGGACAATTAACATCTAATTTACAATATCTGCAAGGTTTACTTTCTTCCCTTTTTGAAATGCAACGATAAAAGCACTTGTATATCCTTTTTGTTTTGCTTCCTGCTGAAGGCTTTTGATATGGTTGTAATCTGAGGTGTTTCCGTAATAGTATTTATACAGTCCAGCCTCAAGATCTCTGCTCATCATGGATAGTCCTTTAAAATTTTGAGGTTTGGTATCCAGTTTTCTTTTGCTCGCAGCTATTTGGACTTTAAAAACCACATCTTCATAAATATCTTCTTTAAGCATTTTAACGGGATCTTGTGTAGTAATAGGCCGTTCAGAAATTCCGGAATATGTGGCATTTATTGAATTGAAATAATCTGTTATTGCTTTTGATATTGACGCTGCCATATCAGCCTGGCCTTTATTAGAGTTGAGATAAGCACCTTCATTTTTATTGGTCAAAAACCCGGTTTCAATTAAAACACTGGGCATATAGGTTTGTAATAGCACTAAAAACCCTGCTTGTTTAACACTTCGGTTGTTCCGGTTCAATTGCTTTGTAAAATTGTCTTGAATATAACTGGCTACTTCTATACTTTGTCCAAGATAATCTTCCTGTAGCAAGGTCAAACCTATGACTGATTCAGGCGAATTTGGGTCAAAGCCGGCATAAGTTTCTTCATAATTTTCCTCAAGAAAAATAACCTGATTTTCTTTTTTTGCTATTTCAAAATTTTCTTTACTCTTATGAAGCCCCAAAACAAAAGTCTCTGTACCATGTGCAGCAGAACTGTGTGCATTGCAATGGATGGAAACAAACAAATCTGCCTCATTTCTGTTTGCTATAGACGCTCTTTCACTCAAGCCTATAAAAACATCTGTCTTTCGGGTATAAACCACTTTGATGTTTTTATTTTTTTCCAGTTCTTTTCCAACAGCAAGCACAATATTGAGCGCTATATCTTTTTCAAAATAACCGTTACCACGGTTACCGGGGTCTTTACCTCCATGACCGGCATCAAGAACAACCGTGAAAGTATTGTTTTGAGCATAAAGGGAATTGAAAGAAACGGTTGTAATAAGCGAAAAAATCAATAAGAAAAGTGCAAATGATTTCGTTTTCATAAAAAACTACAATTTTGCCAATGTCAAAAATGAAATTTTCGGATATATCTATGAAAACTATCTCAAAGAGCTTTATGAAGACACGAAAAAGGGGCAATATTTCACCGATCCGGCCGTGGTGAATTTTATGTTGGAGCAGATCGGCTACAAAAAAGAGACAAT
>JBBDVI010000088.1:0-6788 GCA_040903465.1 Flavobacteriaceae bacterium | reverse complement strand
TTATTTTTTGCACTCCGCGGTTTGCGTATGCTTCCATGTAGTTTTGTCGTAGTTCAATTGCTTTGTCAAAGTCAGCAATTGCACCATCTGAGTCCATGATATTACTTTTAGCTGTCCCCCGAAGAAAATAGGCTTCTGCATCTGTTGGAACAAGTTCAATAACTTTGTCGAAATGCGGAATTGCATCTTCATTTTCGAAGGTTAACATTTTAATTTTGCCGAGATAGAAATAAGCCGCTTCAGCTTGCTCACCTGTCGAATCCAGTGTCAGAACTTTTTTAAAGTCCTTAATTGCATTTGGATAGTCTTTTTTGTAGCTGTAAGCTAAAGCACGGTCTGTAAAGGTAGCTGGATCCAAAGAGTCAATTTCAATGGCTTGGTCAAAACAAACAATTGCATTGCTATATTTTCCCTGTCCATTGAGTGAGAAACCTTTGTAGATATAAGACATTTTTAGACCATTCTCATTTTCCCCCTTCTCAATTGCAACCGAGAACAAACTTTCAGCTTCAACAAAGTTTTTCGCTTTCAATTGTTTCACTCCTTCACTAAATGCTTTCTGAGCTTCTTCTTGGGCATGAAGTCCAAAGGAAATAATCAGTAAGATAATGATCGTTGTAATTTTCATGAATGTTCTTTTAAATCCTGCACAACTTGTTTAGACTCTTTTCTTTTTTCCTATAGCCAACCAACTTGGCAAGCTATATTATGCTTTAAATGTTGTTTTTTGTTTATTATTGATGTTAGGCACAAACCAAATATAACATTATTTCTTAAAACCCATACACCTCAACGACCCCCAAACCCCCAAACGCAAAATCCCACCAACCTTTTTGGAGTTTGGTACTTGAATTTTGGTGTTTTTACTGCGCCGTTCTCCCAGTTTCCTCCCACCTTTGTTCCTAAAAATCCGTTTTTTAAAAGCCTCACTGCAACAAACCTGCAACCAAACTGCAACAAAACCATCCAAAATGGCCCCTCTTGTGACAATAGTGACCAATAGTGAACAATAGTGATTAAATGATGACAATAGTGATCAATACTGTACAATAGTGCACAATACAGGACAAAACAGGACAATTGTGTACAATAGTGTACAGGGTTTTGGAGGGTGTATGCCCGGGGGCTACATTCGTCATTGATTAATTTCAAAAAACTATTTGTTTCATTTAATTCACTTTAATTATGGCAACATTTGACAAAGGAATTTTAGGAGGCTTCTCCGGCAAAGTGGGCACCGTTGTGGGTGCTTACTGGAGAGGCAAGAACGTGATGCGCAGCTTACCGCGCACAACCGAGAGACCGGCCACACCGGCTCAGGAACTACAACGCACCAAGTTTACTGTGGTGGCTAAATTTTTAACGCCCATCAAGTTTCTTGTGGGTGCGCACTTTGGCACCGAACAAGGGGACAAGTCGCCCTTCAACCTGGCGACTTCTTATCACCTCAAGGAAGCGGTGATGGAAGTGGGCGATGACATCGAGATGGACCTGCCCAAGGTGCTCATCAGTAAAGGCGGGTTGCAAGGGCTGCAAGGCCAAAGCTTTGTGGCAGAAGCCGCCAGTGTGATGCGCGTAGCCTGGGGTGACAACAGCGGGCAGGGGCTCGCAGAACCGGATGACGCCCTCGCCGTAGTGGTGTACTGCCCTGATCTGAACTTGTTTGAAACCTATGTGCCGGCGGCACAGCGGCAGGATGAACAGGTTGACCTGACGGCCCCGGGCTATTTCAGCGGGCTGGAGGTGCACGCTTGGGCCACCTTCATCAGCGCTGATGGCGGGATGGCTGCTACCAGCAGTTACCTGGGAAGTATCACGGTGACTTAAGAAGGCATTTGCCCTCAAAGACAAAGCCTGTATCACGATTATTGTGGTACAGGCTTTTTACTTTTATGCACGGGGAGTTTAAAAAAGCAACCTTCTGAAGGCCATCAATGCTTACTCATTTTCAAAGGCACGACGCAGCGAATTCTGGGCGCGTTTTGTCATAAGTTGGTTGATGGAGAGAATGGGAAAGTAATAAATACCTCCCATCTTAGCATAAGGTAGTTCTTTGTTCCTTCGCCACCGGTAAATGGTGCGAATGGTAACTTTGAACATCTGAGCCACTTCAGACGGATTTTTCCATTCCTTGAAAAAATCCGTTTCATCACCCGGTGTGGGTAATGTGTCTGTAAAGCGCATCGCTTTAGGTTCATGGTTGTTTTTCATGGAGCATATTTTAAAAAAATAAGATTGAAGATAAAAAATATTTTTTTAAACGGCCTTATTTTTTTTAAATATCCAGTATGTAACCCTTTCAATGGCAGTATAGTATGCCACAGATGCAAGGGTTATTTCTTCAATGCCATCCTGCCGCCCAGCCACGCCATGGGGATGTATGCCACAATAAGGTCCAGTGCTGTAAACCAGGTGGGCGATGGCACCGAATAGACCATCATAATACCGCCAAACAAAAAGAAAATACCCACGCAAAAAGCAAAGGTCATTTTGTGCGTCACGGCAATGCGTGCCGCCAGATAGCCTCCTGCAAGGGCTCCCAAAGCATGTGCGAGAAAGGGCATGATAAAGTGTTTGGGCGCAAAGAGGTGCATACCGTCCTGAAGGCCTTCCATCGTGGTCGTGTCAACTCCCTCGGGCGGGGGGATGATGCTGCCACTCATCATAATGAGGGCCATATTGACAAGGCTTCCGCCAATGATACCGACGACCACGGCAACAATGTTTCTTAAAATGGGATTCATAGGGATAGGTTTTTTGGTTGTGGTAGTGAAATTAATGATTTTTTTGAAAAAATGGAGCATCAACTGCTAAAGAATCTCTTCACAGAGAGGAACCCATAGTTTGTCCCTAACGGGGCAGGAGGGGATTTGGGGCTGCTTTTTGTGTGACCCATATGTTGTCCCTAACGGGACAGTGGAGTGTCATTGTGGCACCCATATGTTATCCCTAACGGGACAAGGGCAGATAATGATATCTAATGAGTAGGCCAAAGTGTGCCGTTAGGCACACCCTATGGGTGGAAAAAAAGATATTATAGCGTCTAGTGTGCCGTTAGGTACACGCTATGGATGGACGCGCTATGGGCAGGAAAAATGTATAATGAATGTGTAGTGTGCCGTTAGGTACACCCTATGTTTTTCAGGTTGCTGCTAAGGTGATGGTCATGTTATAGATTGTCCCTAACGGGACAAGGGGGATGTTGGGGTGCTTTTGTGGTACCCATATGGTGTCCCTAACGGGACAGTGGAGTATCGTTGTTGTACCCATAGTATGTCCCTAACGGGACAGGAGGGGATTTGGGGCTGCTTTTTGTGTGACCCATAGTATGTCCCTAACGGGACAGAGTAGTATCGTTGTGGTACCCATATAGTGTTCCTAACGGGACACATCACAGATTTTAAAACACTCCCACCACACCCACATGTCCGGGGCCTAGTTGAAGGTTCCAGGAGATGTTCTTCTTACGGGGTTGGGAACCTTCAACATTATATTTATTGTTGTTTTTCAGATAGGCATGCACACTTTCCACCACGGCTACACTCATGACCGTGCTGAGGAACACATCAGAAAGCCAGTGGGCGCCATTCCACAGTCGTGACATCGGGGGTATTAACCCCACGGCATAGAGTCCGCCTTTGATCCAGGGGCTCTTGAATTGTTTGGAGAGGGCATACATACTGGTGACCGCCAGTACGGTGTGTCCGGATGGGAAAGACCGGTAGCTCGAGGTACCGCCAAAGGGTTTGAAATGGTTGCTGCCCAATCCTGCCTGTGGGCGTGCCCTTCCGGTAAGTGACTTGGTCGCTTGCTGGATAAACCCGGCAACACTTGCTGAGGTAATCATAAGAACCCCCGTCTCCCGAGCCCACTCATTGTCGAAGATGAGTCCAACGGCATAGATAGTTCCGGACATCCCGTAGTTCACCTGCGGATTGCCAAAGTACCATCCAAAATCACGTATTACCATGGGCACATCTTGTTGCTGGCCTCTTAAATAATCACTCGTTTGTTGGTCTGTTGCAAAAAGAATCCCGGTGCCGGCGATGGTACCACCCAGAATGAGATAATCTCTTTTTTCCCAGTCCAGCGGACGCATAAAGGTTTGAAAAAAGCCTCCACCCATAGTGGTGGCGTCATATTTCAATCGTTTGAGCAGAGTGGTTTCTTCAAGGGTATCCCGGGGCTGTATAAGGTCTTCTTGTGCCGTGGCAGCAATCCCGCACCACAGGGCAATGATTAAAAGGGAGATGTGTTTTTTCATTCTGAAAGGGTAGCGCTATATAAATGCCTGGTGGAAGCGTGTGCAAAACCGTCAGGGTTATTTTTTTGTCAAATTTAAGATATTATCAGAATATTTTTGGGGTATTAGATGGATAAAGTGAGGCGATGAAGTGACAAGAGAGGAGAGCCGATAGCGGAGGTTTAGGTTTTACAGGTTTTTTTGTGCTGCGGTGATGGGCATGTCATAGGCTGTACCTAACGGCACAGGGGGGTATGGTTGCATAGGTGTGGTACCCATATTGTGTCCCTAACGGGACAGTGGAGTTTCATTGTGGTACCCATATTGTGTCCCTAACGGGACAGTGGAGTTTCATTGTGGTACCCATAGTATGTCCCTAACGGGACAGTGGAGCGTCATTGTGGTACCCATATTGTGTCCCTAACGGGACAGGGATACCATCCCATTAGGCTTTTGTGATCAAGAACCCGGCGTGCCGTTAGGTACGCTCTGTCGGTTGAAAAATGTATAATGAATATATAGTGTGCCGTTAGGTACACGCTATGTTTTTCACGTTGCTGCTGAGGTGATGGTCATGTCATAGGCTGTACCTAACGGCACAGGGGGGTATGGTTGCATAGGTGTGGTACCCATATTGTGTCCCTAACGGGACAGTGGATTGTCATTGTGGTACCCATAGTATGTCCCTAACGGGACAGGGACCGGGTATGTTGATGGGATGGGGTTGTATGTTACCGATTGTTTCCGGCTAAGGTGATGGTCATGTCATAGGCTGTACCTAACGGCACAGGGGGGATGTTATGGTGCTTTTGTGTTACCCATATGTTGTCCCTAACGGGACAAGGGCAGATAAGGATATCTAATGAATAGGCCAAAGTGTGCCGTTAGGCACACCCTATGGGTGGAAAAAAAGATATTATAGCGGCTAGTGTGCCGTTAGGTACACGCTATGTGTGGACGGATGTGTGCGCCGGAAGCATATTATTCAAGCTCTTTAAAAATATAGTATTCATTATAATCTACATCATTCTCTTTCAAGAGGTTTATATATTCTTCATTCAATGTTTTGATCCTGTGGTGTTCTTCCTGATTCTGGATGTATTTGATGACACGTGGCACGTGTGATTTAGAATAGGAAAAGGCGCCAAAGCCCTCTTGCCACGCAAATCTTTTGGTTGTCAATTTTTTTGAATTGATCCATACGGTGGAGTCGTGTTTGACTTGTTTCATCAGGTCTGATAGTGCCTGTGTGGGCCGCAATCCGATAAGGATATGGATGTGATCTGGCATGCCGTTGATTTGTAATACTTTGTGGTCGTGGTTTTGGATAATAGCGGTCATATATTTATACAGCTCGTCTTTCCAGGATTTCTGAATCAGGCTGTGACGGAATTTCACTGCAAACACGACTTGAATGTGTATTTGGGTATAGGTGTTGGCCATATAGTGTTGTTTTATGTTTCTTCTTACGTAAAGGCAATCAATTAGTTAGGAGCTCTTACAAACATATGAAATAATTTGTTTTATATTTGGTAAACAAAGCCTGCAATCTTTTTTGGCGGGATTTGGTAACTAACATATTAACACCAAAACAACATTTTTATGAGTCTATTATTAAAACGCCTGCCGATTTTCGGTGTACTGGCTATTGCCTTTTTAATGATTTCCTGCGGGGAAGAGAAAAAGGAAGAACAAAAAGAAGATCAAAGCGCAGCCCTCAATGAGTGGTTTGATACCAAATATGAGGAAGTGCTTCAAAAGAGCCCATTACAGCTCACCATGCTGGGAAGAAAAGACAAGTATGACCAGCTGGATGATATGAGCCTGGAGGCAGAACAGGAAATGCGGGAATGGTATGAGGCCAGTGTGGCAGAGCTTGAGGAAAAATTTGATTATGAAGCCCTTGAAATGGATGACAAAATCTCTTATGACCTATGGGTATATCAGTATGATATGATGAAAGAAGGGGAGGCGTTCAAAAATATGAACTATGTGTTTCACCAGATGAACGGCATCCACACCCAGTTGCCCAGTTTTATGATCAACTTTCACAAGGTGGATAGTCTTTCTGATATGAAAGCCTATATCTCAAGGATAGAAGCATCAGACCGTGCGATGAACCAGTTACTGGACCGTGCCAAACAGCAAGCTGAAAAGGGCATACTGCCTCCCAAGTTTGCTTTTGAGACCGTGCTAAAACAGTCGAAAGCCCTGGTTGAGGGACAGCCTTTTACAGAAACGGGGGAAGAGACTGCGTTGTGGTCTGATATGAATATGAAAATTGGTACCCTGCTTGAAAAAGGGGATATTGATGAAACAGAGGCAGACAGCTTGAAAGCGCATTCCAAAAAGGCGTTGACAGAACACTTCAAACCGGCTTATGACAACCTTATAAGTTGGGTAGAAACCGAAATGCCCAATGCAGAAGCAACACCCACCGGTGTAAGCAGGCACCCTGATGGGGAGGCTTTTTACAATTATCGTTTGAAGGCTTCGACCACAACAGACCTAACGGCAGATGAGGTACACAACATCGGTTTGAGCG
>JBBDVI010000087.1:0-6829 GCA_040903465.1 Flavobacteriaceae bacterium | reverse complement strand
CTTCAAAGAAATTGCGGTTGAATCATATGAGGTTAAAAAGTACTAATCCGGTTGGCTTTCAATAGCTGAAATTGGGTTAGTAGTGCCGTATTGGATACCACAAGGGTATAACTTAGCTGTTCAGCATTACCGGCATCACGAGCATGATAATGTGTTCGCCCTCGTCAAGCCCGTCTGCAGGGGTTAAAATACCCGCACGGTTGGGCAATGACATTTCCAGTGATACTTCATCGCTGCTCAGGTTGGTGAGCATTTCAGTTAAAAAACGAGAATTAAACCCAATCTGCATATCATCTCCCTGATAGCTGCAGGTCAAACGCTCTTCGGCTTTGTTTGAGTAATCAATATCCTCAGCAGAAACATTCAGTTCGGCACCGGCAATCTTTAAACGCACCTGGTGCGTGGTTTTGTTTGAGAAAATAGAAACCCTCTTTACCGAACTGAGAAACTGTCCGCGGTCAATAACCAGTCTGTTGGGGTTTTCCTTGGGTATAACGGCTTCATAATTGGGGTACTTCCCATCAATTAAACGACAAACCAATTCTATGTTTTCAAAAACAAACTTGGCATTTGATTCGTTATACTCAATCAAAACATCTTCTTCTTTCCCTGCCAGGATAGACTTCAAAAGATTCAAAGGCTTTTTGGGCATGATAAATTCAGTAGTTTCTGAAGCACTCACATCTTCCCGTGTATACTTTACAAGCTTATGGGCATCAGTGGCTACAAACGTAAGGCTCTCCGTTGAAAACTGGAAAAAGACACCACTCATCACGGGACGAAGGTCATCGTTTCCGCTGGCAAAAATGGTTTTGCTGATGGCCGTGGCAAGAACATCGGCCTGAATAACCGTACTGCTGGGACTGGTAATTTCAATAGCCTTAGGAAATTCGGCACCGTCAGCATAGGCCAAGGCATATTTACCGTGATTGGAGCTTATTTCTATGGTATTGTTGTCTTCCACCACAAACGTGAGCGGTTGCTCAGGAAATGTTTTTAAAATATCAAGCAGCAAGCGGGCAGGAACAGCAATACTACCTTTACTGTCACATTCTACATCCAGAGTGCCCGAGATGGTAGTCTCCAGGTCTGATGCCGAAACACGCAGGGAATTCTTGTCCAATTCAAAAAGGAAATTTTCAAGGATAACCAATGTGTTGCTTGTGTTAATGATACCACCTAAAACCTGAAGTTGTTTTAGTAAATAAGAACTGGATACTATAAATTTCATCGTAGCGATTTAGTTTTTTACGTCGTTAAAGTTTCACCTACCTACAAATATATTGCAATATGCTTGAAACCCGAAACAAACTTATTAACAAATATTATGTGTATTTCCGCTTTCTGAAATAGGTAAAAAGAATTCCGAATAGACCCAAGATTCCCAATGGGAGCAGTAGATTAAGCACTTGCCATTTCGTTTCTTCGGCCATTACTTTTTGGGGATCGAGAAACGCAATCGAGATTTCCCGACTTCTTATGTTTATAAGTCCGGTATCGTCAAGTAGGTAGTTGACTGTGTTGAGTAAAAACTCCTTGTTTCCATAGCGTGTGTTTGTCCATTTATCAAAGCCCAGTTCGATGGGACGGTTGCCCTGCATTTGGTTTTTGATAACATCACCGTCACTAATCACGACCATCTTGTTCTCAACACCTTCGTCAAGATGTTTCGGCAGTTCAAAAGGCTTGACCCGATTGCGGTAAACCGAAGCAAAGGTACCTTCAAGCAGGACTGCCAGCGGCACTTCTCCGGTAGAAAATTGCTGCATGTCAGGACCGTTGTTTACTACGTTCAGGTTAAACTCTATTTCATCTAATCTGATTTCAACAGGAGTGCCCACCGTTCGGGTAATGGGCGAACTGCTCAACAAGACTGTTTTTTGGATGTCGTTTTCAAGAGTATCAATGGCGTTGACAAAATCAAACTTGACAGCTTCAATATTGTTGACAATAGGATGCCCGCTTCCACTGGAGGATAACGGACTGTAAAACCAGGGGTATTGATTGTACTGGCTTTCAGCCTCGGTTCCTGATGCCAGGACGATGGGGGCAGAATAGAGGTCATTGACCAATTCCGGGTTGATCCTTACGCCATAGCGAAAGAAGAAGTCTGTGAGATTGAGGTCCTGATTGAAAGCAAAGGTGGATCCCCTTTCAAAAAGACTGTCCATACTCACCTGTACTTCATCCACCAGCCAAAGGCTTTTACCACCCCGCATGGTGTATTGGTCGAGCACATATTTTTCAGCTTCTGTAAAACGTTCTGTGGGTTTGGCTGATACGATGAGATCAAAAGTGCTCAGTTGTTCGAGCGAACGCAAAGGATCGATAGCAACAGAGTCAAGGGTATAGGGGGCTATAAAGTAATAATCGCGCAGCGTGGAAAAAAAATCGGCAATATAGCGGTCTTCCATTTGCCCGTTGCCTTTAAGGACAGCCACTTTTTTGCTTTTAGGATGAATGATTTTTTTAAAAGCATCGGCAAAGGCATATTCCAGGCTTTGAACAGAATTTAAAACACGTTCCTCTGTGGTCGCGCCCAATTGGTTTTTGAGCAACGGGACTTTCACCATACGCTCTTCAAAAGTGACGATGGCCCAGGGGTAAACCTGTTCGCGCGAAATGCGGCCACCTTCCTGAACAGTCACTTGCGCCGGTGTAATGCCTATCTGTGCCAGCTGAGCCCGCACTTCATCAGGATTGTCTGAATCTGCTGTGGGATTGACAAAAACATACTTGACCTGGCTGTTGCGGGAAGCAAATTCCTCAAGAAGCTGCCGTGTCTCACTTTGCAACCTCCTGAATTCCGCAGGGAAATCACCTTCCAGCAACACTTCTATAACAATAGGGGCATCCACATCTTCAAAGGTCTCAAGGGTAGCTTCAGACAGGGTGTAGCGTTTGTCCTCGGTCAGGTCAAACCGCTTGTAAATAATGCTACTTACAATATTAAGACCTGCAATAATGAGCAGCAGATAAAAAATTCTTTTGATATGGCGTTTGTTTTTCTGCATTATTCCTTTTCAAGTTTTAAAACCGTAAGCCCTAAAAAAAGTAAAGCAACGCTTATAAAATAAATACTGTCACGTGTGTCGAGCACGCCTCGGGCCACACTGTCAAAATGAGACTGCATGCCCATACGGGAAATGTAAAGGTCATAAGTGCCAAAAAGGGAATAACCGGCAAGCCCTTCAAAGCCATAATACATAAAAAAACACAGAAAAACGGCAATGATAAAGGCCACAATCTGATTTTCAGAGAGGGTGGAAGAAAAAATGCCAATGGCGGTATAACCGATAATCAAAAATAACAATCCGATATAAGAACCCACGGTGCTTCCAAAATCCCAGTTTCCTGCTGGATTGCCCAATTAGGAAATCGTAAGGATGTAAAGCAAAGTAGGAAGCAATGCCAGTAGAATCAGAAGCACGGCACCTAGGTATTTACCACAAACTATCTGTAGAAGGGAAAGGGGCTTAGTGAGTAGCAATTCAAGGGTTCCCATCCGTTTTTCATCACTAAAACTGCGCATGGTAACTGCCGGAATGAGAAATAATAAAATCCACGGTGCCAGTTGAAAAAAAGCAGACAAATCTGCAAAACCGGCATCAAGGATATTGAAGGGACCTTCAAACACCCATAAAAACAAGCCGTTAACAAGTAAAAAAACCGCAATCACCAAATATCCGATGATTGAGCCGAAAAAGGATTGTATCTCTCTTTGAATAAGTGCCAGCATATCGTTTTAAACAACTTTATCTTGCGGGTATTATTGTCTTTATCCTAAAAATTATAACCCCGCACAAAAATAGGAATATCTTTCGATTTTAACCCATGGAATTGGGTTTACTGTAAGGAGTGATTCCGCTATCCCGTTTCAATTACGCCACAAATAATGTATATTTACCTCAAAATTTTTGGAACTGCAACACATTTGAAATGTAATGGAATATATCAAGACTGATTTTAAAGACCTGATTGTCTGCAGACCACGTTTGTTTGAGGATGAGCGGGGCTATTTTTATGAGACGTTTAACGAGTCCCATTTTGCTAAAAACACCGACTTAAACCTGCACTTTGTACAGGATAACCAGTCCATGTCAACACGGGGTGTCATTCGGGGGTTGCATATGCAGGGTGGCGCTTTTGCACAGGCAAAACTGGTGCGCTGCATTCAGGGAAGAATTCTCGATGTGGTGGTTGATATGCGGGAGGGAGAGCCCACATTCGGGCAACACTACGCTATCACATTATCAGCTGAAAATCACACACAATTATTTATTCCACGTGGATTTGCCCATGGGTTTTCGGTGTTGAGTCCGGAAGCGGTTTTTGTATATAAATGTGACAATTTTTATGATAAGAACAGCGAAGTGGGCGTGGCATACAACGATCCTGCTTTTGAAATAGACTGGCAAATCTCGAAATCAGAACAAATCCTGTCCGAAAAAGATCAAAACAATCCTGCTTTCGCGGAAGCGGTGCAAAAACTTCGCCAACTGTAATCCATGCACACAACACATAAAATACTCGTTACAGGAGGCGAAGGCCAACTGGCACAGGCATTGAAACATGTGCGTGGTGATAACGATATCTGCATTTTTGTCGATAAAAACGAGCTGGACATTACCAGCGCTGAAGCCCTGGAAGAATTTTTTAAAGAACACCGGCCCGATGTGGTCATTAACACAGCGGCCTATACGCAGGTGGATGCATCAGAAAGCTATCCTGAAACTGCCTTTTCGGTCAATGATGTAGCTGTTAAAAACCTGGCAGGGATTTGTGAAAGCTACAACTGCAAACTTATTCACATTTCCACAGATTATGTCTTTGACGGAACGGCTCATCAACCTTATAGAGAAACAGACCCCACAAACCCCGTGACCGTTTACGGTAAAAGCAAAAGGGCAGGGGAGGAAGCCATTCAAAACAGTAAACTTAAAAGCTATGCCATCGTTCGCACGTCTTGGTTGTACAGTCCGTACGGACATAATTTCTACAAGACCATGCTGCGACTGGCACACAGTAAAAACGAACTCAGCATTGTCAATGACCAGAAAGGCAGTCCCACAAATGCACTGCACCTGGCAGAAGCACTGCTACTCATAGCACATACTTTAAAGCCTGAAAACTCCGGATTGTATCATTACTGCAACGGGGGGCAAACGACCTGGTTTGGTTTTGCAAAAGCCATTTTTGAAAAACATAACCTGTCCATCGAAGTTAAACCGGTAACATCAGAGGAATACGCCACTGCGGCACAAAGACCGGCTTACAGCGTACTGGATAGCAATAAAATTAAAAAAACCTTTTCTTTGAATATTCCCGACTGGCAAACCGCTTTGAATACATTATGAAGAAACACCCGTTCTTTTATATGAATTTTGGTGGCGGGATTTTTACAAAAAAAATGCCTGAAACAAAGGGGTAGCTTCAGGCATACAGTTTACTGGATGAAGGGGACTAATCATCCAGTAAATCAATAGCATTTTTGATAGCTTCCTTGATTTGTTCTGCAAGGGCATTGTTACCATCAACATCAGTAGGGCTTATTTCTATAATTCCGTCTCCGTTACCGTCAACAGCGGTTGAAAGATCAATCACTGCTGTGTCAAAAAGAAAACTCAGGTCAAAGTTGATAATAATGCTTTCACCGTCAGATTCAACGATTATGTCAATATTGGTGTCTTCATATTCCACTTCTACATCTTCTTCAAAATCATGCCAGAATGTAAAAGGCACGTTGTCAAGGGTCCCGGCAATCAGGATGGATTTTTGAAAGAGATCACTGTTAGGGTTTTGGCTTCTTACGACGTCAAACTCCAGTTCCTCATACTGTCCCACGGGCACTTCCACATTGGCAATCGGGAATACTACACCGGGTTGTGAAAGGTCAAGTTCAAAAGGACCGTCAAGTTCTATATCGGTATAAGATCCGCTGCCGCTTCCCATACCATCATCATCTGCCAGGCTATCATCGTCATCGCCCAAACCATCATCATCTCCTTCAAGACCATCGTCATCAAATTCAAGCTCAAAATCCTCCACATTGATTAAAAAAGTGGAAACAGTGACATCTGCCAACGCTCTTCCGCTTTCAAAAGTGGCTTTCATACCAATCGTTGTTGCCGCCGTTTCAGTAAGCGAAGACGAACCGTCATCTTTGCTGCAGGAAGCAATCATTACAAAAGAAAGGATCAAAACGTAAAAAAGGAATAAAGGGTAATTTTTCATAATGTTTTTTTTTGTTATGTATATAACAGTCAAAAAACGATTTACCCTACCTTAAAACGAAAAATTAATCGTGGAGTACCAAAAAGGGGATTTCCCTTTGATAGCGTGTGAGGTTGTTGTTTGAACTAAAAAATAATTGCTGGAAGAAATGAATGTTCCGGGCAACCATAGCAATAAGGTTGATGTTTTGCTTGTCAACACACTCCTGTATGGCCTGATCCAGGTTCCGGTTAGTAACCGAAAGAAAATTATGGCGGTTATCAGAAAAGTAATCAAGGAGGATTTCCTTATTTTGTCGCTGTTCGCCTGTAAGAGGTTCTTTTTTCTTTGCCAAATGAGCAATGTGGATCTCAGCGTCAAACATTTTCAGGATGTCTGAAAGGGTTTCAAGAATTTTAGCACCAAAGAAAATATTATAATCTGTGGGCAGGGCAATGTTTTTGATGGATGTAAACCGCGCTTCTTCAGGAATGACCATGGTGGTGCATTTCACTTTGTTGATTACATCAGTAGTGTTGGAACCTATCACGATTTTTTTTATCCCTGAATTTCCTTTTGTGCCCATTACTATCATGTCAATGTGTTTGTCAACCAC
>JBBDVI010000086.1:0-6857 GCA_040903465.1 Flavobacteriaceae bacterium | reverse complement strand
ATCACCCATAAGAAAAGCATTCCTAAAGAGAGGACTGCTCCCATTGAGGTGCCGAAAAAGCTTTTGAAAACCGCACCGGTATAGCCGAGTAGTGCTGAGATGTCCAGTTTGAGTAAAATAAGAATTCGTGACAGGTCAATGGGGTTGGTCATCGTAGCAATTAGTGCGAACTTATCGATAGGATATTCCTGAAAATGTACCAAAGCCATCAAAAAAATCCCGTCATAAATCACCGCAAGGAACAACCACAGCAATATGGCAAAGCCAAAGCCTTTAATTTTATTTTCGTTGGACAAGGCTATGTTAAATGCCAGGGCAGTGAAGATGAATGTCAAGAAAACACCGGTGACCAAAAGCATTGAAAAATCAAAAATGGCGGCTGACTGAAAAACCCCGTATGCGACAAAAGGAATTCCGAGTCCTAAAATGAGACTGGCTGCCAGTGAAATGGCCACTCCAAAATACTGCCCCAGAAAAATCGAACTTCGTTTGATGGGCTGGGCGAGAAGGAGTTCCGTGAATTCTTTGGAGTCATAATAATACATCACCCCAAAAATCGTCCCGATGAGTGGCACTAATACAATAATCACATTCATCATGGTGATAACTGCGCCCGAGAGGTCATTATTCAAAAACAAGAGTGTAAACCCCAGCAGCAGGTAGAATAAAAAATAAACATAACTCCAGCGGCTGCGGGATAAATCTTTAAAACTGTATTTTAATATTTTAAACATGATTTTCTGATAAGATGGTTGCTATAGCGTGTTCAAAGTCAGTTTGACCGGTTTGTGTTTTGAGTTCGGTAACTGAGCCGTTGAAATATATTTTTCCTTCCAGGATAAAGATGACATCTTCTGCAATATCCTCCACAAAACTCATAATGTGTGAGGTGATCAGGATGGTTTTTCCTTTGGCTTTTTCCTTTAGAATCCACTCTTTTAAACGAATGAGCGAAATGGGATCCAGACCCGAAGTGGGCTCATCAAGAATCACCAGCGGACTGTCAAACATAAAGGTCAGTATCAGGTTCACTTTCTGTTTGGTTCCCCCGGAAAGGTTGACCAGTTTTTTATCCAGAAAATCCTCCAGTTTGAAATAAGCGATAAGTTCGTCATCATTGGCGGGTTTATTGCGTAAATCCTTGATCATTTTAATGAGTTCTTTCACGCTAAGGTTTCCCGGGAAATTGGCAATTTGCGGCAGGTAATCAATTTCCTTACGGTACTGCCAGTTGTTTTTAACAGAAGTTCTTTTTATAGAAATACTTCCCTGCTGCGGAATTACCATTCCTAAAATACTTTTGATTAAGGTAGTTTTTCCACTTCCGTTGGGTCCTAAAACGGCAATGATGCCTCCACCGTTGATGGTGAGATCAAGGCCTTTCAGGACTTCGTTCTTTCCGTATTTCTTATGTAAATTTTCTATCGTTACCATGCTATTTTTTTCATTCTTGGGTTTTGGTCAATTAATTCTTTGGGGGTGAAAATAGGTGACACTTTTTCTGAAAAATCAACAATGTCAATAAACAAACTTCGCAACAGGACGATGGCTTCAGGCGTTTGGTTGACAATATGTGAAAACAGTTTTACCGGCCTGTAGGGAACATCACCTATGCCATCTTTATCAAGATCGTAACCGCTATAATCACTCCAGTAGTTATTGTCAAAAACATTGTCGTTCATCCTTCCTGAATAGCCTACATCAAAGGCGTTGTGTAGAAAATTGTTTTCCTTAAAGGTGTTGGTATAACAGGCACCATGCACCTTGATGGCATAGCCATTGTTTGTAAATGTATTTTGATTGTAGGTCACCCGTGAAGCCCCGTCTGCAGTGATGCCTATGGTGTTTTGGTCAAAGGTATTGTTTTTTAGTTCAGAATCGTAAATCTCTTTTAATAGCAAGCCGTAAGAGGCGTCTCCCCAGCTTTTTCTAAAAGTATTTTGGGTCATGGTTATGAATTTGGAAAACATAACTGCGACACCGGCCCCGTTTTCTTCAAAAAGATTGTTGTGATATTCATTGTAATTGGAAAACATAAAGTGGAGTCCATAGCGCACATTGTTTGTTGCCCGGTTGTTTTCTACCCTGCAATTATCTCCAAACTCGATATAGATACCATCACGCATTTGCCTGACGTTATTGTTTTGTATGCTGATTTCATTGGAATACCACAAATGAATACCGTTGCCTGAGCTGGCTTCACTCACAGCCTGACTGGAAATCGTGTTTCCTTCAATAAGCCCTGCTGATGATTTCTCAAGTAAGATACCAAAAAACACATTTTCCAGGGTGTTGTTCCTGATTGAAAAATCTGTACTCTCAGAAATGAGAATTGCTGCAAAATCTTTGGTATAACTTCTTCCCACATTGGTAATGGTGAGGCCTTCAATGGTGAAGTTGTTTGCTCTCACACTAATGACCGTGCCCTTATTTTCTCCGTCAATGACAGGGTTCCCCTGGCCTTTAATGTGAATGGCTTTATCGATAATATGTATGTCTTGTTCTTTATAAGTGCCCTCTTTAATGAGTATTGTATCACCGTTTTCAGCAAGTTCTATAGCAGATTTCAACGTTTTTACCTCACAATTACCACAAACTTCAATAGTCTTTGCGTCAATAATATAAGGGAGTAATAAAAATAAAATTCCTATAAAAAACTTCATTAAAAATTGTTTTTAGTGATGTGAGTTGGGGTTGTTGTCTCTGTCTTTTAAGCTGTTCCACTCAAAAAGTTCACCACCGTTTTCGGTTTTAAGTTGTTTTGCGTCGTCATTACTTGCTGTTGCCGAAAGATTTGCCCCCATTGGACTGGGTATGTTTTCAGAAACAAGATAGGTGGCTTTTTCAGCCGGAATCATATTACCTGCATCCAAATAATTGGCCACTAGCAATATTGCCATTTCAGCGTTGTTTTCAGTAGTTAAGTCGTTGACCATACATTCGATGGCGTCATATTTGAATTGTTTTCCTTTAGCTGAAACTGCTTGCGCGGAATGCGTTTTGGACACAATGGTCATTTTGCAAAAGTGACAAGCATCTGAGCCATAATTGATGGGTTCAGCTTGATTGCTGCAGGAAGCGAACAACACAAATACTATGAAAAGTCCAAAGAAAGTTTTCATTTTATATGTTTTTAAATTTTAATTTTTTTGTATTCTTTTCTTCCGACAAAAAAAGCCAGAAGAGTGAGTGTCATACCGGCAAACATCATATATCCGCCCATGCCGGGATAAGAGCTTGCTGTAAAGTTAAGAATCTTATCGGTACCAAAAAGCGGGGGTTTATAACTAAGCGGATTGCCTTCCTTGTCTGTTAATTTTAGAATGGCATTTGGGTCGAGGTCTGTTCCATAATCTAAAAGCCAGACATTAAAATCATACATACCCAAAATTCCAAGAACCGACATTAATAAAAACCATCCCAGAAACCAGTTAGGGTTAATTTTACTGAAAAAGCCTAAAGCTCCCAGAAGGATTCCCAGGCCTGCCATACCGCCAATCACCATCGGAAATATATTAAATTCCCACATTTCTTCGGCTTTTGGTATTTTTTTCATCCCGATATAATGATTGACCCCATCAATATTCTGGATGTCAAATTCCTCTTCCCCTTCAATTCCTGAAATATAGATATCCATTCCCAAGGGCTCAGGGTATTGGGGTGCACCCAGCTGGATGTTCCAAAGCGGGTAATAAAATAGTCCCAGCAACAAGGCTGATCCCAATATCATTAAAAGTCCTGATTTTTTCATTTGTTTAGGTGTTTTTTATATAAAAGCGGGTAAATACTATTATTCACCCGCCTTATAAGTATCAAGTCTTCAGTTCATCAAAACTGTTTTTAGTCGCCATCAAGTGACCATTTAATTTCAGGATTGGAGCCGGCCGGTGAAACCCGAACGTATCCTTGCATTTCCTGGTGAAGTGCAGAACAGAAGTCTGTACAATAAAGAGGATATACACCTACACGTTTAGGCTCCCAAAGCATTGTTTTTGTGGCGCCGGGCATCACAAGAAGTTCGGCAGTATTGGCACCTATCATGGCAAATCCGTGAGGTACATCAAAATCCTGTTCTAGGTTGGTTACGTGGAAATAGACTTTATCACCCACCTGTATGCCTTCAATATTATCAGGGGCAAAGTGGCTCCTTATCATGGTCATGTAGACGTGCACTTCATTACCTTTTCGCTCTACGCGGGTGTCAGATTCGTTACGAACTGCGTGTTCATGTTCGTTTTCATCCAGACGGTAGATCTTTTTAGAGTTTTCTTTTATAAGATCGGCAGGGATTCCTGCTGCATAATGCGGTTCACCAATGGTTGGGAAATCCAGCAGCAATTCCATTTTATCACCGGTAATGTCATATAACTGAGCAGAGTGGTTCATTTCAGGTCCTGTAGGGAGATAACGATCCTTGGTGATTTTATTCATCGCCACAAGGTATTTTCCAAAAGGTTTTCTTGAGTTTCCACCGGGAATCATCAAGTGACCTACAGAGTAATATGTTGGTTTTCTGTCTATTACCTGGTAATCATCAAGACTCCATTTAACAACTTCAGAAGAGATGAAGAATGTGGTATACGCATTTCCTTTTCCATCAAACTCTGTATGAAGTGGTCCCAGGCCGGGTTGTTCTACAATACCGCCAAGAATATCTTCATAATTCAGGATTGGGATTCCGTAAGCATCACCGTCATAATTTTTATCCTCAATAGCCTTGATCATTTTGGAATAGGAGAAAACGGTCAATTCAGCAGCTAGTTTTCCGCTACCTACAATATATTCACCTGTAGGATCTACATCACAACCGTGAGGGGATTTTGGAATAGGCATAAAAAATACAGCTCCGGGAATATCCTTGGGATCTACTGTTTTAACTCCTTTTTTCATTGTAGAGGTTGCAGTGCTGGAGTGGTGATTGTATACATTATGGGCATATTCAGCATCCATCATGGTACCGCCACCATTGTTGATATATTCTTCGATTTTTTTCCAGTTAAGGGCCACAATAAAATCCTTGTCGTTTTGTGAAGCATTAACTTCCAGAAGAGTGTTTGCTTCTTCAGAATTATAGGTTGTTGCAAACATCCATCCGTGAGAAGCATTTCTACCCGGGTGGGCAAGGTCAAAATTAAATCCGGGCATGACCACCTGAAAAGCAAGTTCCATTCCGCCTGTTTCCTGATCTATTTTTACAAAGGTAAGGGGACCTTTAAAATTCCCTTTCATTTCATCAATAGACATATCTCTTTGTGGAGAAGGAATTGCAAAACGGGTTCCTGCAATAAGGTACTCTGTATTTTCTGTAATTGCAAAACTGTGATTTCCTGCACTGTTTGGGATTTCAAGAATTTCACCGGTTTCAAACGTATCAAGATCTATACGTGCAACACGCGGGGTGTTGTTTTCGTGGGTAAATACCCAACGACCATCAAGTTCTCCATTGGTTTGTGAGATGTCAACGTGGTGCAGGTCGCCCCAAGGAATAAATCCATAAGAGGTATTGAGCATTGGTTTAGTACCTTCATTATAGCCATAGCCTTTTTCTGCATCCTGAGAGAACACAGGAATTACCTTAAGAAGTCTTCCTGATGGAAGCCCGTACACAGACATTTGTCCGCTAAACCCTCCGGAGAAAAAACCGTAGAATTCATCATGCTCACCGGGAGCTACATAGACGCGCTCAGCCACATTGTCACTGAAGGCACCCGATTTTTCACCTGAATCACCACCGCAACTAATGAATAAGCCGGCAAGGATGAGAGAACTTAAAATTAGATTTATTTTTTTCATGTTGTTTATTGTATTAAGGTTGTTTATTAATTTTGAGGAAGTATTACATCTTCCACTACGTGAACCCAGCCGTTACTGGCTTTCACAGTGCCGATGATTTTGGCGCCGCCCACATAAATATCATCACCTTCTTTGGTAACGTCTATGCTTTGGTTTGACGCCATACCCAGGTTGCGTCCTTTTTCTACACTGCGTTCAAGCATATCGATGGGGTAGTTGCCCGGAGCTACGTGGTGTTTCAGTATTAGAGCAAGTTGATCTTTGTTTTCCGGTTTCAGTAGATTGTCTAATGTGGCTTTGTCAATTTTGTCGAAAGCAGCATTGGTGGGAGCAAAGACTGTCAGCGGACCCACGTTCACCAAAGAATTTTCAACTTCGGCTGCCTGTACTGCAGCTACTAAAGTGGTGTGGTCTGGTGAATTTATGGCCACACGAAGTGCGTTGGGTTCAGCGCTTTCATCTTCAATAAAGGCCTGGCCTTTGTTTGATGATGAAGTCTCAGTAGATGAAGCTTCACTTTGTGTTGCTTCTTCAGATTGTTGGTTGTTTTTACAGCCGGTAAGGACTATAGAAAACAATAACAATAGTACAAGGGTTGATTTCATATTTGGTTGTTTTTTAATTGTTTATTGAGCGTCGTATTTTCTAAAGTATTCTAAAATAGCACGTGCATCTTCTTCATTAATGTTTTGGTTTGCCATAACCGCCATATTTGATTCAATAAGCAATTGTTTTGCAATGGGATCTTTGGCTATCATTTCTTCAGGGTTCATAATCATGTTCATAATCCATTCGGGCGCACGTCTGTTAGTTACGTCTGCAATTTTAGGCCCGATGAATTTTTTGTCCATTTTGTGGCAGGCTGAACACATTTTTTGGAATACATCTTCACCGTGCGTGGCCATAGCATCGTCGATACCTTCGCCAATCGTAACAGATTTGATGGGACCGATTCCTTTGTTTGACATGTCTATCATGTCAGCAGAACTGGTTTTTTTTGTTTCTTTTTTTGTTTCTTTTTTTGTTTCGGTTTTGTTATGATCACCGAGTTTGATTTCATTTTT
>JBBDVI010000085.1:0-6926 GCA_040903465.1 Flavobacteriaceae bacterium | reverse complement strand
GGCTACTGCCGAAAATTAACTCTCATCCCTTTATTTTTTAATGCAATCGGAGAGTTATCTGCTCACAAAAGCTCATGATTCTCCAGCTGCATTTGAAAATCATACCGCAAGTCTTCATGTGGGTTTCCCTGACAAAGGTCTTCAAACACTTCTTATGAACTTAAAAACACAAGAATCAATACTTAGCGGCTTTGCGTATCTCTTGGCGTGCTTTGCGTGAGATAGATTACGCGGTTCACCCAAAGGACCGCAAAGTAAAACCGCAAAGAGCGCAAATTTTTACTAAGCAAACCCTTCCTCTTCAAGTTGCATTTGAAAGTCATACTGCAAATCTTCATGCAAGGTTTCCAGCTTTTTTTGAACCAAAGCAAGCTGCCGTTCCTGGATGTTTTGCAGGGTTTTATCCCATTTAATGGAGGGAACCAAGTTTTTTAACTGCACACAAAAGTAGAGGAGGAGCTCTACCTCGGTTTCTTTCTTCAACGAATAACGAATATACTTTTTGAGGTTCTTCAGGATCTTCCGGATGCTTTTGCGCATCCAGTAATAGTTTTTGGTATTGATGGCCTCCAGCTGTGCATCAACTTCACGCTTTACACTCGCAACATACCCGCTTTCATCCTGCGACTCAAACAGCAGATAGGTGAGGAGCTCCTTGTTTTCCTTTTTAAAACGGGACAAGCGCAAGCAAAGCTCCAGCAACTCTTCTGTTGAGCGGTATTGCAATTCTTTTTTGAGTTGGGTGACAGTAGCGGTTTTCATGAAATGCTGCGTATATTTTAAAGTTGCTTATTTATATTTTTGCTTTTTCCTGTTCCTCAATTCCGATTGCCGCATCGGCATCCCGTCTATGATGACAAACAGTTCGCGGGCGGTTGTAAAACTGTATTTGCGGTGTTTGATGTGTCCGTCCAGCCCAATGAGCAACACTTCGGGTTGAGCACCCTTTTTGTTATTGGTCTTATACAAATCGCCTCCGGGTTTCCAGGCGGTTTCCGGTGGGTTCAACAGCCGGTAGGCTTCGGGAGTGACCAGATATACTTTTAGTTTTCGTTCGGTAAGTCCCTCTTGGTTTTCCTTGAGTTCCTGAACCTGCCTTTTAAATTCAGCACCGGTACTATCTGTTGTCATCACAAACAGCACACGGTTTTCCCATTGATGGGAAGCGATATCCTGTGCCAAAGCGGGAAGACAGCCCGTTAGCAATACTACAAAATAAAGGAGGTATGGTTTCACAGGCTCAAGGTATTAAAATAGTAGAAACCGGCTGCGTGCTTTGTTGTTAAAATCTTGAAATGCAATTGAATTCAATTAAAATAATATTTTTAAAATGATTTTCTTAAAATAGTATTAAAAATTCCGTATTTATCCTAAAGTATTGATAATTGTGATATTAGAGATAGTATATTATAATTTTAAGCATGATATTGTAGTGAACTATCTAATACCCATTTTATGCAAACAATTATAGATACAAAAACTGTAGCTCAAAAATACAGTACAGATATATTAGCCACCATCGGTAAAACGCCTTTGGTGCAATTAACACGTCTTGCAAAGGAGTGGGATTTCCCTGTTTTCGGAAAAATGGAGAGTTTTAACCCCGGCGGGAGTATCAAAGACCGCACGGCTATCAGTATGCTCTCACAGGCGCTGAAAAAGGACACCATTAAACCGGGTGATACCATCATAGAATCGAGTTCGGGGAATATGGCCCTGGGCCTGGCACAGGCATGCAAGTTTTACAACTTGCAACTCATCGTCGTCATCGATCCCAAAGTAAACCCCCATACTGAAAAACTCCTGATGGCCTATGGCGCTTTATTGGTCAAAGTGACCCAACCACAAGAGGAGGGAGGCTATCTGGAAAGCCGCATCCAAAAAGTGAAGGAACTGCTCAAGCAATATCCCAACAGCCACTGGCTCAACCAGTATGAAAACGCTGCCAACCCTCAAACGCATTATGAAACGATGGATGAAATCACACAAGCACTCGACAAAAAGGTGGATTACGTTTTCATCAGCACCAGTACCTGTGGCACTTTGATGGGCTGCGCCCAATATGTATATGAAAAGCGCTTGCCCACAAAAATCATTGCCGTTGATGCCGCAGGAAGCGTGACCTTTGGCCAACGGGAAGACGAACGCCTCATACCGGGTCACGGCTCCGGCAAAGCATCACATTTTCTGGATGACGACTTCATTCACGATGTGATGCACATCACAGATGAAGAATGTATTGCGGGTTGCTTAAACTTACTGGAACAGGAAGCCATACTCTGCGGGGGGTCTTCAGGGGCAGTGCTATCGGCCATAGAAAAGTATGCGCCCTTTATTCCCGCAGGGTCAAACTGCGTTGCTATCCTGTGTGACCGCGGCGAGCGTTATCTGGAAACGGTCTATAACAAAGCATGGATCAGAAAACACTTCCCCTCTTTTAGCTTTCCCAAAGGGAAAATGAACCACAATAGTTAATCAGGGCATGATGAAACCACTTCCATTTAAAATCGCAATCGTAGGCCTCGGACCCAAGGGACTGTATGGTTTTGAGCGCATCCTGGCCCAATTGAAAGCCCATCACGTGCAGGAAACGATAGAAATCCATCTGTTCAACAAAACGCATTATATGGGCTCGGGAGACGTGTACAGAAGCGATCAGCCCGACTACCTGCTCATGAACTTTTCTCATGAACACATCCAGATGTGGCCTGATGAAGCCCCGCCACCGGTTGTCAAGAATCCTTTGAGCTTTTCTGAATACCTGATGCAGGAACAACATACCACCCCAGAAAACCTTGACCCGCTGTACGCTTCACGCGGAATTGTGGGGGCCTACCTGGAAAAAGGCTTTGAAGAACTCTGCCAAAACCTCCCGGAAAACGTCATTTTGCACCAAAACATCGCCGAAGTACGCACCATCAACAAGACTGGTGAGCACTATACGCTGGATTATAAACCACAAGGGAGAAAACACCATCTCGAAGGCTTTCAAAACATCCTCATTACCACAGGGCACCAGCGCCACAAAATATGCTGTAAGCCCAGGCAATATCATATCCCGTTTATTTATCCTGTGCAAGAAACCCTGAAAGATATCACCCATAAAGACACCGTTGCGGTAAAAGGGTTGGGCCTCACCTTCATCGATGCCATACTGGCACTCACTGAAGGCAGGGGCGGAAAGTTTACAGAGACAACTAACGGAAATTTCAGCTATACCACTTCGGGCAAGGAACCGAAACATATTTTTCCTTATTCCAAGTCCGGATGGCCGATGCTTCCCAAATATACTTTTGAGGTTCCTGACAATGAACCTGCACTTTATATCGATAGCATTATACCCTTAACAGATAAAGTATTAAGTTTCAAAAAACACATCCTTCCGTTACTGCATCAGGATATGGAATATGCATATTACAGCTCCTTGTTTGCACATGAAAAAAAGGAGCTTCCACACTACACCAACTATAAAAAAGTAAAAACCCAGATAACCGCCTTCCATAAGACCCATCCGGAATACCCTGAGTTTTCATTGGAAGAGCTCCTGGAACCCGATTTCGACCCTGATAAAACCACCCATCAAAACGTGGTGGCATACCTTACCGCTTTTACAACAGAAGATAATCTCGACATCGAGCACGAGGCCCAATTGCGTGCCGCCGCGGTCTGGACAAGGGTGTGCCCGGTGTTCAACAACCTGTATTCCTTTTCCGGACTCGACCCCGCGTCCCATCAGGAGTTTGACAAGCATTACTTCGGAAAGTTAAACCGCATTGCCTATGGCCCGCCACCCGAAAATTTGAAAAAAATCATCGCCCTTGCCGAAGCAGGCATCGTGAATTTCCGGTTTGCTAAAAGTCCGCATACAAAGCACCAAACTAACTGCTTCACGCTGAGCAACGGTTCTGATAAAACCGATTGTGACGTCCTCATCGACGCCCGTATCCCGAAGAATTCCCTGGAAAAAGAAGCCTCAGGCTTGTTCCTGAGTTTGTGCGGGAACCAACTGGCACGACCCTATGTAAACCGGGGAAAACACACCACCTACGCTTTGGGCACGGTGGAAATAAATCACAACGGAAACCTGATCAACACACACGGAGAACCCGAAAACATAACCCTTTATGGCACACCCACAGAAGGCCTGGTGCACGATAACGACACCTTGTCCCGCACCCGCAACAACTTTGCAGGGCCCTGGGCAGAAGCCATAATCAAACAATTAACCAAAAGAACGCATGAAACCAACAGCCAAACTTCCACCGCTGTCACCCATACTCAGTGACTGGATGCCGCAACTGATGGCAGATAAAAAACTGCTCGACACACTTTTTGAAACCCACGGTTCGCCGCTCAACATCCACTACCTGCCGGCCATGGACAACAACATCCATATATTTAAAAAGGTGTTTGAACAACACAAGCTTCCACATCAGCTGTATTATGCACGCAAGGCCAACAAAACCCAAGCCGTTGTAAAACGCGCTGCCCAAAATGGGATAGGGGTGGACACCGCCAGTTACTGCGAATTGCAACAAGCGCTGGAAGCAGGTGTCAAACCCGAACTGCTGGTCGTGACCGCTGCCATCAAAACAGCACAACTCCTGCAACTGGCCGTGGAAAACAACGTACTCGTCATTCTGGACAATCAGGATGAATGCAAACTGCTGAACAGCATTGCCAAAAAACACGGTAAACAAACTCCGGCAGGCTTTCGCGTAAGCGGTTTCTATACAGAAAAGAGCAAACTCTACAGCCGCTTTGGTTTTGATATCACCCAGGTGGCCCCCTTTATCACTACCGGTTGCTATCCTGAAGACGGTAAATCATATCTGGACTATAAAGGCCTGCATTTTCATTTGGACGGATATTCCACATCAGAGCGGGGTGCAGCGCTCACTCAATGCATTGTTTTGGCAAAAAGGCTGGAGACTCACGGCCTGAAGACCGAGTTTATAGACATGGGCGGTGGGGTGCTGGTCAATTACCTGCAGCATCGGGATGAGTGGGACACCTTCCGGTATGAACTGAAAAAAGCGGTACATGGCCATCGCAAAGAGATTACTTTCAACAATGACGGGCTGGGATATCAACTTATCGACGGCACCTTACAGGGCGACCTGGCGACCTATCCTTTCTACAATGAAGAAAATGGCGGCGTCTTTCTAGAAAACATCTTGAACTTCAGCTATAAGCACTATCCAAGTGTTTCAGAACTGCTTCAGGGCAAGGACATCGAGATTCGTATGGAACCCGGGCGCTCGCTGCTCAATCAGGTGGGGATGACCCTGGCACGGGTGGTCTTTCGGAAAAAAGATGCACGCGGCAGGTGGCTGGTGGGGCTGGAGATGAATATGAACCAGTTAAAAAGCTCCAGCGCAGATTTCCTGCTCGACCCCTTGACCGCAATGCAACCCGCAGTTGCAGACCCCACCGAAGTCTACTTCACCGGGGCCTATTGCCTGGAACGCGACATCCTCCTCAAACGCAAAATCGCACTGCCACACCTGCCGCAAGTGGGCGATATCGTGGGCTTTGTCAACACCGCGGGCTATATGATGCACTTTTTTGAAACGCAGGCACATTTGTTTGAACTCTCTGTAAACCTAAGCCTTGAAAAGACAAAAGAAGGCTATGTGCTTGAGGATTTTAAGAAAGACGTTTGATAAGTGGTCAGTAGTCAGCGGCAGTGGTCAGGAGTATTCAGCTTTAAACCTTTGTGTAACGCTGCGGAACCTCTGTGGATCTCTGTAGTACAGCTATACCGCTAAGTTGCTCAAAGAAGCACAAAGTGCCACAAAGAAACATAAGCTCACTTAATCAACCATTTCCTTATCAAGTTTATAACACATAACCCGCGCCATTTCCCCAACCCGCCTGTGGCGGGTGTGGCGCTCTATGCAGTAGTTATATTTAAAATAAGTAATGGAGTTTGCATCCGCTCTCGCCTTTGGCGGACTAAGGGCAACGGATGGAAACGGGATGTATTGCTGTGGTACGACAATACCAAAAGACTCAAGAATTTTGTCATATATCTTAGGTCTTGCAGTCTTACGTCATCCCAAAAAAACTGCCTACTGCCACTGAATACTGACCACTAAAACACCCCATAATAACCTTTCATTATAACATCCACCATACCCTCTCACGGTGTACACTATTGTTCACTATTGTACACTATTGTTCACTATTGTTCACTATTGTTCAGTATTGTACACTATTGTCACAAAAACCCACTTTTTGAGGGGTTTTGTTGCAGTTTGGTTGCAGGTTTGTTGCAGTGCGCTTTTCAAAAAAGGCATTTTTAAAAGCAAATCCCGAAGGAAACCCGAACAAAACACTAAAAAAAGCAGGAGGGAGCGAGAGGGGTTTTTGGGGTGGTATGTGGGGGGTTGCACCCGGCATCCGGGTTGTATGCGGTAGCGGGACAAGGGTTTAAAGATGAAATTTTGTTTTGATTGTTTGTGGAAATGGGGTATGTTTGAGGGGGATTGGTATTTATTAGAAAGAGTTGCTAAGAAAACTAATTAAATGAATTAACTAAAAAATTATACAAATTTGAAAATTCTTTACATTTTAGGAAATGGTTTTGATTTAAACCTAGGTTTAAAAACAAGTTATAGAGATTTTTATGAATCTTATAAAACCATAGAGTCTAATAAAAATAATGTAAATAATTTAAAGATGAACATTTCAGAAAATTTTAAAAACTGGTCTGATTTGGAGCTTGCTTTAGGTCAATATACAGAGGAATTTAAAACATTAGAAGACTTTGATGAAGTGATTGAGGACATTGGAGAACAATTATCTGAATATTTAATAAAAGAAGAAAGTAAGTTTGACTCAAGTATTGTTAACAAAGAAAAGTTTTTCCATAATTTAGTCAAACCTGAAGATTTTTTACCACTTGCTGATAACAATAAAAT
>JBBDVI010000084.1:0-6930 GCA_040903465.1 Flavobacteriaceae bacterium | reverse complement strand
GATGGAAACGCAGCATTTTTTTTAGATAAAATACCTGTTCAAGCCACCCATCTATTTGTGGGCGGAAGCACGGGAAGCCATTCGGAAACTGAAAAAACAGTTGAGGCACTAAAAAAAATAAGTTCATTGCCTGTAATCCTTTTTCCGGGAGATGTGTCGCAAATAACCCATAAAGCAGACGGTATTTTGTTTCTGAGTTTGCTCTCAGGTGACAATCCGGAGTATTTAATAGGACAACAGAGAAAAGCAGTAGCAAAACTTCAAAACAGCAGCCTTGAAATCATCCCAACCGCTTATATTCTAATAGACGGCGGGAAAGAAAGTGCCGTAGAAAGGGTAAGCAAAACAAAACCAATGCCTCAAAATGACATCACGGCAATAACCGAAACAGCTTTGGCAGGCCGGTATTCAGGCAAAAGGCTTATCTATCTTGAGGCAGGAAGCGGGGCCGTGGTCTGCGTTAACAATGCCATCATACAGGCTGTATCGCAAGCCCTTGATGTACCGGTTATAGTGGGTGGAGGCATCAATTCAAAGGAAGCTGTGGAGCAGGCATATAATGCAGGCGCCACTATGGTTGTTATTGGCACTGCTTTTGAAGACAATAACTTTAAAGGAGAACTATGAAGCAAGCACTGATTATAACATTTTTTCTGATTTACAATGTCATCGCATCGGCTCAAACGGTAAGGTTCTATGATGCAGCAACTAACGAGCCCGTTTCTTTTGCCACGGTATCTTTTGGAGATGGTCTAGGGGCTTTTGCCAACGCAGAAGGTGAGTTTCTCTTCCAAAAAAAGAGATACCCTGATATTGACACGCTTTTTGTTTCGGCTTTGGGTTACAGTGATTTAAAAATAGTCACTTCTGAGCTTGAAGAAGCTTATGCCATGCAACAGGAAGTCGATCAGCTAAAAGAGGTCGTCATTACCACCGCCCGAAGAGGAAAGTTTAAAACGCGTGAAAAAAAACCGGTTTCGCATAGCGACTACCACAACTCCTGGTTACAAACGGTAGAAAGTGAAATTGCGGTTTTGTTTCCCAAACAGGAAGCCAAGCCCACACAACTGGCTACTTTGCTTTTGCCCGTCAATGTCAAGGAAGCGGTTTCCGGGAAGAACATTCCGGTGCGGAAGTTTTCAACCTTGATGCGGGTTAAATTTTATGAAAATGAAAAAGGAATGCCCGGAAAAGAAATTTCGTATGGAAATATCGTTTTTGTAATTGATGAAAAAGCAGAAAAAGAGGTATTTGAGCTTGACATCACCTCAAATAATATTTTTATCCCGGAAAACGGAATCTTTGTTTCCATTCAAGTGTTAGGTCCTACAGATGATTCAGAGAATTTAATTCAAACCAAAACCTATAACGAATACAAAACGCAAAGAGGTATTGAGAAAATTGCCGTTTCTTTCCGTCCTTTGTTGCCACTTACAAATCAAATTCAAGGGCAAAAAACGTTTGTGCGCCGCATTTTTTTCAATAACAAAAAATGGCAGGTATTTGATTTTAATTATAACCCAAACTCGGTTTTGTTGCGCAATGGTTATAACAATTATGGCATGGGAGCTGAATTTCGCGTTTATAAAGAATAAAGAAAGATAAAATAGTATGGAAATTTCAGTAGAATTAACACTCTCACCGCTTCAGGATGATTATGAACAACCCATTATTGACTTTATAAAAAAATTGCGGGATTCAGGACTCACGGTCATGGAAAACCCACTGAGCACTCATGTCTATGGTGAATATAACGAAGTAATGCAGTTGCTTCAGGAGGAAATCAAAATTACAATGGAAGCCGTGGAACGCGGTGTCCTTTATATTAAAATTGTAAAATCAAACCGAAGCGATTATGACCCTCATTTTTGATTGGCTTTTTGGTCAATATAGTGGCTATTCCACACTGCATATTGTCCTTGAAATCATAGCCGTTGTTTTCGGGTTGCTTTCTGTTTGGTATGCCAAAAAAGACAACATTCTGGTTTTTCCCACAGGAATTATAAGTACCGTTATTTTTGTCTATTTATTATACCAGTGGGGTCTTATTGGCGATATGCTCATAAATGGCTATTATTTTATCATGAGCATTTTTGGATGGTATGTTTGGACAAGAAAAGTAGATGCCACCCACTTAACCCCCATTACCTATATGACGAGTTCAGAGAAAAAAACAGTAGCTCTCATATTTATTTGTTCTGTTGTTTTTGTGTTTCTGGTCTATCAATGGTTTGACAGGTGGAACGATTGGGTAGCTTATGTCGACACCTTTACTACAGCAATATTTTTTGTGGGAATGTGGCTCATGGCCAAAAAGAAAATTGAAAACTGGCTTTTCTGGATTGTGGGCGATCTCATTTCTGTACCCTTATATTTATATAAAGGTTATACCTTTACATCTTTTCAATACTTAATTTTTACAATCATTGCTGTTTACGGTTATCTGGAATGGAAGAAAATCATCAACAATCAAAATCAACATATAAAAATCCGCTGAAAATAGTTTTGTTTGGGCCTGAATCCACAGGAAAAACAACCCTGGCATCAGATCTTGCAACACATTTTAACACCACGTGGGCTGCTGAATACATGCGGGATTACCTGCAAAAAAAATGGAATAACAGACAAGAGCCATGTACACCGGCAGATCTCATACCCATTGCCCAAGGCCAGCTCGAAGCCGAAAAAAAAGCTACTCAAAATGCCTCCAAAGTGGTTTTTTGTGACACAAATCTCTTACAACTTAAAGTATATTCAGAATATTACTATAATGGATTTTGCCCTGAAGAAATTATCATGCAAGCCAAAACAAATCCATATGACTTATATTTACTGCTCGATGTAGATGTGCCTTGGGTTCCTGATGATTTGCGCGACAGACCTGAAGATAGGGAAAAGCTCTTTAAACTTTTTGAAAAAGAATTAAAACAAACAAATAAACCCTACATTGTCATTAGTGGAAATTATAAACAGCGGGTTCAAAAAGCCAAAAACGCTGTTGATACATTATTGAAAAAAGCCCATGAAGTTTACTAAAAAGGAAATAAAACAGATAGAAACCCACGGACTCTCACTCAAAAAAGTTTCAGAGGATATTGAAAAATTTGAGTATGGATTTCCGCATACTGAAATTATAAGTGCTGCAAAACACGACAACGGGATTGAGGTTTTTAATACTTTTGAGCAAGAAAAATACATCGATCTGTATGAAAAGAAAAAGGACCAGCTTGTTATCGTAAAGTTTGTGCCCGCTTCAGGTGCAGCAACACGCATGTTTAAAGCATTGCATTTGTTTGTTTCAAATTACAATCCGGAAGAACAAAAACTCAACAAATACTTCAAAGAAAATCCATCAGAAGAGGTTCAGGCTTTTTTAAAAGGTTTGCCCCATTTTCCGTTTATAAAAATTTTACGCAAAAAAATCAGGACCCTTTATCCTGACTATAAGTTTTATAGAAAAGGCAAACGCACCCATTTGCTGGTGAAAACCTTATTGGAAGAAGAAGGACTGGGCTACAGCAACTTGCCTAAGGGACTCATTCCCTTTCACAGCTATGCCAAAAACACGGCCACGGCTTTTGAAGAACAATTGCTGGAAGCAGGCTATTATGCGGTTTCAAAAGGGCAATGCTATCTGCATTTTACATTTTCTGAAGAGCACGTGGAGAAGTTCAAAAAAGAATTCAACCGCATCCAGAAAAGAGTCGAGCGAAAAGTAAAATGCGCCTTTAATATTTCATATTCCTTTCAAAACAAAAGCACTGATACCATCGCCGTTACAATGGCAAACAAGCCATTCAAAGACGAAGACAAAAACCTTCATTTTCGGCCTGCCGGTCACGGCGCTTTGCTGAAAAACCTCAACGAGGTGGACGCTGACCTTGTTTTTGTCAAAAACATAGACAATGTAGTCACAGAAGAGGCTGTGAAAAACAGCGCTCAGTATAAAAAAGTCCTTACGGGAAAACTCCTGGAGATTCAAGCCAGATGTTTCAAATACCTAAAAGAAATGGATAACACAGAAAATCCTGAAACACTCCTGAAAGATGTGAGAGGGTTTTTGGCTTCATCTCTCAATTGCAAATCTCTACCGGAAACCCTAGAAACCGCAAAAGAATTTATAAACAGGCCCATCAGGGTTTGTGGCATGGTTCAAAACACCGGCGCTCCGGGCGGCGGACCTTTTTGGACCAAAGACAAAAACGGCCATATCTCATTGCAAATTGTTGAGCTCTCACAAATAAACACGGCTGACCCACACCAACTGAACATAGTCAGGGAAGCAACACACTTCAACCCAGTGGATATTGTTTGCGGCATCAAAAACTATAAAGGTGAAAAGTTTGATTTAAGCCTCTTTACAGATCCAGACACCGGCTTTATCTCCAAGAAAAGTTTCCAGGGAAAAAACATCAAGGCAATGGAACTCCCGGGACTTTGGAACGGAGCTATGGCCCACTGGAACACTATTTTTGTCGAAGTACCATTACAAACGTTCAATCCTGTAAAAACAGTCAATGACTTGTTGAAAGAAACCCATCAGGTAATTTGATGTTTTTGAATTTAACAAAGTATCAATCCTAAATACGACATCATGAAAAAATGCATAACCTTGATCTTTTGTTTAATGCTTTCTATTGCTTATTCACAAGAACTAATTGTAAATGATAGCATTAAAATAACTTTGGTAAAATCTAAAGAAGTGTCAAAAACATTTAATGCCCGATCAAAAACAAAATTAAAAAGTAAAGAAGCTGAGAAAATTTTAGTTCGCTGTAAAATTGAGTCTATTCACAAAACACCAGTAGATATAAATGCTTTTAGTTTATTAGATACTTCTAATAAACTTCGATACCGAATTACTGAGTTCATGGGGTACAAAGCGGTTGGAATAGGCGGAACCGGAGTAAGATATAAACCTTATTTAAAAAAGAGGTTAGTAAACAAGAAAGGGAGGCCATATCCCAGCCTAAACCTTCCTAAATATGATAAAAAGGTAAAAGACAGTTTTGATACCTATTTATTTGAAGGATATACAAATGTAATGGTTCCAATTACTTTTAGTAAATCAAAAAAATTAAACTCAATTGTTTACTATGGACCTGTAGAAGGAAATAACTTTACTGCAGAAATGTTTTTTACCGTAATAGTTTCAAAAGCTGAGCCTTACTTAGAGTTGTATTATGGAAAAGAAAAAGTTGCGCCTATAGAAATGGAGTAAAAATTGCACTTATGAATCAAGAAGCTATCCTCAACGAACTCACCTTCAAAGCTACCCGAAGCAGTGGTGCGGGCGGCCAGCACGTCAATAAAGTATCTTCGCAGATTGAACTCGGTTTTGATATTCCAAACTCCGCGGGACTCAGCGAATCAGAAAAAACACGGCTTCTGGATAAATTAAAATCCAGGGTCACCAAAGAGGGCATCCTTCAGTTAAACTGCAGCGAAAGCCGAAGCCAACACAAAAACAAATCAATAGCAGTGGAAAGGTTTATAAACTTAATAAAGGACAACCTCAAGGTTCCGAAAAGAAGGAAAAAAACCAAACCGGGCAAGGGCGCTATCGAAAAAAGACTAAAATCAAAAAAGAACACAGCATTAAAAAAAGCCAATAGAAAACCTCCGAAATTAGATTAATAATCTATAACTTTGCGCCATCTCAAAGGGGTGCTAAAATGCTGGACATGATTCAGCATCTGGCTGAGATTATACCCAATGAACCTGGGCGGGTAATGCTGCCAAGGGACAGGAGCAAAGAGCTCCAACTGTGTATGAACCCCCTTTATAATTCGGCTCGAGCGTTTTATCAAGGGTTTTTTTATGCAGTTTTATAAACCATTTTTAACCAAAGAATAATTGCCCCTTTTATTCGTAATAAATCTTTTACGAATGAAAACTTTATTCACATGCCTGCGAATGCAGGCACCTTATCAACAAATTTTCTGTCTTCAAATCAGAAAGTCTATTTCAATAGCTTGTTTAACTTTTTTAACTATTAGCCCACTCCTCGCCCAGCAGGAAAATGACAGCATCAACAAACCCGAAACACTGGACGAAGTCCTTGTCAGGTCAGTAAGGGTGGATGCAGATTCGCCAATCACACACTCCAATGTAGGCAAGGAGGAACTGGAAAAACGCAACCTTGGGCAGGACATCCCAATTTTACTGAATTATTTGCCCTCTGTGGTCAGTACATCTGATGCCGGTGCCGGCGTGGGCTACACTTACATTCGCGTCCGTGGCAGTGACGCTTCACGCGTAAACGTGACCCTCAACGGAATACCCTTCAACGATTCCGAAAGTCAGGGAACCTTTTGGGTCAATATGCCCGATTTTGCTTCCTCCATCGAAAACCTGCAATTGCAACGTGGTGTAGGTACTTCCACAAACGGTTCCGGTGCTTTTGGCGCGAGTTTAAACCTCCTGACCGATGCCGTTTCAAAAGAAGCCTACGGCGAAATTTCCAACAGCTTTGGCAGTTTCAACACCCGCAGGCACAATGTCAAATTGAGCACGGGCCTTTTACAGGACAAGGTGGAAATTGCCGGCCGTGTTTCTGCCATTGCTTCAGACGGCTATATTGACCGCGCGGCATCTGACTTAAAATCTTATTTTTTACAAGGTTCTTTTGTGGGTGACAATACCCTGATCAAAGCCATCACCTTTGGAGGCCTTGAAGTGACCTATCAAAGCTGGTTTGGCATCGATGCCGAAACCCTGGAAGAAGACCGCACCTTCAACCCCGCAGGGATGTATTTTGATGAAAACGGGAATATGAAGTTTTATGACAACGAGGTGGATGATTACAAACAGGACCACTACCAACTTCACTGGAACCAGCGCTGGAACAATTACTGGTCAACAAATCTCGGGCTCAACTATACATACGGCAGGGGTTTCTTTGAACAATACCGTGAAGATGATGATTTT
>JBBDVI010000083.1:0-6941 GCA_040903465.1 Flavobacteriaceae bacterium | reverse complement strand
CACCACCCAACACCCCACCTGGAACTATATCAATGTCCACCTCACGCGAACCATCACCATAATCAACCACCACGAAGCCGCCAAAAGAACCATGATTGCCATGACCGAGTTCCTGGAAGGGGCAGCACAAAAATATGTCCTCACCCCGGACAACAAACGTATGGACGGCGCCGTAAACTACATACAGGCTTTTGAGATAGACATCACAAGCTGGGAAGGCAAATTCAAGCTTTCACAAGACAAAATAAAACAAGACCAGCTCAATGCCAAAGAAGCCTTAAAAGAAAACGCCCAAAGAAACCGCGATGGTTTTATTGAGGATATATACCGTTAAGCGGGTTTTGATAGTTTTGACGAACTAGTGAATGTTTAGTTATTACCCTCTTAATTTATTTATTAACACAAACAAGTTGAGTATCATATGAGAAAAATAGTACTGATATTGACATTTTTTACAGTGATGACCAATGTGTCAGCCCAAGAATGTGAATACACAGAGTATTACCCATTGGTTACCGCTGCGGCAACTGACTATGATAATAAAAAATACAAAGCCGCTGAAGAGAAGCTAAAACTCGCTTTTACAAAAACAACGTTCCCCTTGGGGAATGACTTGCATTTAGCGTTGAGAGTTGCTCAAAAGCGTAAAGATGCAGCTTGGGCTGAAGAGATCGCTATCAAATTAGCGAAAGGAGGTGTTCCGTTAAGGTATTTTGGAAACCTAAAAACCTTTGAATGGTACGACATATTTAAAGCTGATTTTATAAACTATGCACACTATTACAAAGAAAACTATAATCCTGAAGTAAGGGAAGAACTGATTTCCCTCCTTGAGCGGGATAGAGCGTTTAACAGCAAATTCCACGAATGGAGAACACGGGAAATTGAAATGACATTAGAAGAATTAATTGATGGGGCTACAAAAATTTTTACGGATTTTAAAAAGTTGACAGACACACATGGGTTCCCAAACGAACGGTTAATGGGTTACAACTATGTGCGCAGAAAAAACAGTGTAGAGTATTATCCCATTGATGCCTTAATGATTCATACATATCAACGCGGGGAATTACTATTTAAAGACGAGATTCAGAACATTGTTTGTGAAGGTGGATTGCATCCCAACTATGTAGAGATCCTCAAAAAAATACGAGGGTTTGGCGACAGCACAGGGATTGAACAGGAAATGAAGGCAAGGTATGCCAAATACAGAGGGAATGAATAAATACATTCCCTAAAAATCCCTGACCTTAATAACTGTGGATTCGACTACGTTCGGATTTTCAAACAAGTACTTAAAAACACAGCAATAGCAACGAAAAAATCTATTGAGGATTTAACAATAAAAAAGCCCGATGTTTACACCGGGCTTCAACGTTTTATACAAGAACTTAGTTACTCAATATCTATATTGAGCTTCATAAGCTCTCTTTCAGTTCTTTGCAGTCTTTCTCTACTAGAATTAAGGGCTGTTTCCAGTTCTCTCACTCTTTGGTCTGCTTCAAGGATTCTTTGCTCACGTTCTTTGATTTCCTCGTCAGTCATTTTGCGCTCCTTTCTGCTTTCTTCCAAGGCCTCACGTGCTGTGTTAATCTGTAGCCTGCTTCTGCTTATACGTTCTTCCGTTTCGTTAATCCGGGCTCTGGATTCTTCCAGCTTGTTTCTGGCCATTTCTGCACGGTGTTGACCAAACTCTCTACCCGTCATATCTCCTTTGTCTTTTCCGTAAGCATTGCCCTGATTCTCTTTAGAGGCTTTATCCTTGTTTTTATCTCGCTGTTTTTGGGCTTTGTCCACAGCTTTATCAGCTTTCTTATCAGCCTTGTCCATTTGCTTTTCTCTGACTTCTTCCTTCTTTTCCTGATTGTTTGATTGGGCCAAACCTTGATTCAGACCAAGCATCAGAAAAGAAGCTACGATACTCATTGTTACTATTTTTTTCATGGGGTTTTTGTTTAATTAATGTCTTCAACAGTTTCTTCTACATCATCTGAAATTTGATCTACCCTTTGGTTGATCTCATCTATTTCATTTTCCAAAGAATCAATCTTCTGAATGGTTCTTTCGTGTTCTTGTTCCTCTTTTGTTTTTTCTGAATCCCTACACGATAAAGAGACCATAAAGATCGAGAGTAGGGACAGGATTACTAGTTTTTTCATAATATTGGTTTGATATTTTTATAAAAGTACACTATTATTTTACAATACAATAGTATTTATAGTCACCTTAACATTTAATCTGTAAAATGTTAACAAGCATAAAGGCTAGATATAAACAAAAAACACATACTGTTTCTCTGGATAAAACCCACCATAATTAGACTACATATCAAAAGAAAGCCGGTATTTTAGAGTTTCAACGAGTGGCCTAGCTGAAGAAACATATCGTTTTGTGGGTTTTGATAGTTTGGGTAAATGATGTATGTTTGGGTAGTCCCTCGTTTGCTATTTAACGAGAATAAACAAAATACTACGGAACAAAAAGTATAGATACCAGCGCATATCAGGCTATTGTAGCATGTTATGAGTAAAAACTAGCGTATATAAACACGTTACCACAAATAAAAATAAACCTATGAACAAATTATTATGGGCTTTACTTATTTTGATATGGTCTGCCACACTTTTAATGTTAATTTTTGCATTAACCGATATTGGACCTGATTATCCATTTATTGACTATAAATTTATCATTGCTATTGGATTTATAGCCATTACGGGTTTTATGAAATTATTATACAACAGATCAAATTTGTGAAGGAAAGGATGATAGATAAAACCCGCCTCAATTCCCATCACACAGCCTTTTACAATATTTTGAAGGTTTGTAACAAAAGAATGAAAGTTCAATTGAAACCCACACAGCATCACCTCCCCATCACCGCTGCTAAGCAAAAACGTCTCATACCCCCTCAAGCAACCCCAGATACTCGCTGTTGCTGCAATCAAGATTGTTCTCATCTTCAAAGGTAGCCCAGAGGTGCACCTCATCGGTTGGGAAATAATCAGGGAAGGTCAACAGGGCCTGCCCGTCGCCGCGGGTGGCACAGTCTTCAAAGAAGTATGCCTCACCTTCTGTGGCATTGTATGCCGCCACGCTCAGCATATCTGTGGTGGCAGCCAACGCCTGCTCGCTGTTGTCTTGCCATACCAGCGCGAGTATGCGCCCGTCCAGTGATACCCCGGCGGCATGCAAGCCGCGCAGGCGCCCGCTGCTCATCAGGGCTTTGGGGTAGTTTATGGTGTGCACCCCATTATCCTCTGTCGTTAAATAAAGCTGGTGGTAACTGCGTATCGCATCACGGGCGTTTTTTTTATCAAACAAATCTTTGAAACGGTGCTTCATAAAGTCATAAAATGGTTCAATAAACGCATTTACAATCGCGAACTTACTTTGGTTGTTTTTTTCATTTTTGGTGGGTTTATGGTTTGACTTTTGGGGCTTGCTGCGCACCACGTCGCCATCAACCAAAACCACATTACCAATCAACCCCGAGAGGCTTTTTGCTTTTCCTTTGTTTTTAAATCGTGCCATAATATCGTTTTTTTAGGTGAAACATCCTCACAAACCTAAGCAACAAACCCCTGTTTTGCAAGTAATTAGCATCTATTTTCGACAAACAACACGTATTTTTCTTCCACCTTAACACATAGATAGCGCGTTAATAGCCTATAGTTTACCCGTAAATACAGGGGTTTAACGGGCTTTTAACGCGCTATCTATGTGTTATCTATGCGCTATCCTAAAGGAAAACCCCAGCTTGTATGCCCATTTTTAAACGTGTTGGCACCGGGGATTGCCCTCTGGATATACACGGTATGCCCTGATGGGCCGTGGGGTATGGATGGGTATGCACAGAAAATTAAGGGTGAATTATTGTTTTGATAGTTTGTGAAAATGGGTTAAGTTTGGGTATTCCATCGCTTATTTGAAAAGTAGGGTTAAAAGTGGATGAAGATGAAGGAGAGTGAAAAACAGTAAACCCTACTAATATTAAGTGGCGTTATCATTAGAAAAGTATTGTATATAAACAAGTTGTAAACTATATAAATCCTTAAAACAATGAATTTTGACAAAAAGAGATACAAAGTTTATACCTGGAAAAACTGGATGATGCTACACTGGATTTTGAATCCGGGATTGGCTATAAACGAATTGATTTTAGGCCAGCGCGTGCCAAAAGTTACTTTAGAGGATAGGACAATAGATAAACCCCGAATTGAGAGAACACGTGTTCCGTGTCCTCATTGTGAAACACTTAACGACGGCAGAACGTGGTCAACTGAAAATGGAACCGCTTTTAAGAATTGGTTTGGACTTTATTGTAAAAATTGCGGGAATATAATTCCTTGTTTGATGAACGCATTTAGTTTTATAATCCTTGCCTTAACATTCCCCATTTGGGGTTGGTTTAAAAGAAGTTTAAAAACAAAATGGTTATCGAAACAGCCCGAACGATATGAACATATTGATATAGAACATATTCCACACCCCTTTGACGAGAAGAGTTGGGTAGCATCAGGATTAAACTGGGGGGCTTTTATGTTTGTGTTAATGTCAATAGTCTATCCCTATTTTACAGGTGGGGAAATAACGTTGAAAACATTAGTGTTAGGGGTTGTGATTTGGACAATTGGCGGACTTGGATATGGTTATACCATGAAATTATATATGAATAAAAAAGCTAAAAATAAGGTTGGCAACAATATTTAAAATCGCTTTAAACCAACTTCCTCACCTCATCAAAGTCAAGTCCGCCATAGTTGCCACTGCTCATTAACAGCAGGTTTGTATTCTTAAACTCCTGAGTGTATAAATAGGTTTTAAAGTCTGCCGGGTCTGTAAAGATAACGAGGTCTTTTCTTTCAAAGGCTTCTTCTATCTGGGTGTCCTTGATGGCTTCCAGTTGTTTTATTTTCACGGCGTGCATGGAGTAAAACACCACTGCCACATCTGCTGCATCGAGGGCTCCTTTGTATTCTTTTAAAAACTCAGGGTTGAGGCTGCTGTATGTGTGCAACTCAAGGCAGGCGATAAGTTTTCGGTCAGGGTATTGTTCTTTTAAGGCTTTGGTGGTGGCTTCCACTTTTGAGGGGGAATGGGCAAAGTCTTTGTAGGCTACAAAGTCATCCCCTTCGGCAATCTTCTCCAGGCGTTTTGAGGCGCCCTTAAAAGTGGCAATGGCTTCATAGAAGTCATCTTCATCCACGCCCAGGTGCTGGCAGATCCATTTGGCACCGGCCAGATTGTTCAGGTTATGCTTGCCAAATATTTCTATAGGCATAGGGCCTTCGGGGGTTTCCAGATAGGTGGTTCCGTTATCAATGGTATACTCCGGTGTGTGGTAGCCTATTTTGCGTATGGTGTTTTCAGAAGTTTCCACTACTTTGACAACTTCAGGATCTTCTGCATTGTAATTGATGCTTCCGCCTTTTATAATGGAATCAACAAAGATTTTAAACTGCTCGACATAGTTTTCATAGGTGGGAAACACATTGATATGGTCCCAGGCAATGCCGCTGAGCAATGCAATATTGGGTTTATACAGGTGAAACTTAGGGCGCCTGTCTATGGGTGAGGACAAGTATTCATCGCCTTCCAAGATGATAAAATCGTTTTCATGGGTAAGGTGTACCATCGTGTCAAAACCTTCCAACTGGGCACCTACCATATAATCCACAGGTTTGTCGTGGTAGTGCAACACGTGCAGTATCATCGCTGTGATGGTGGTCTTGCCATGGCTTCCGCCAATGACCACACGGGTTTTGTTTTTGGAATGCTCATATAAATACTCGGGATAGGAATAGATTTTAAGGCCGAGTTCTTGTGCTTTCAGGAGTTCTGGATTGTCTGCTTTTGCGTGCATACCCAAAATGACGGCATCAAGATTTGAGGTAATTTTTTCAGGAAACCAACCGAATTCTTCCGGTAACAAACCTGCTTTTGCAAGGCGTGATTTGGAAGGTTCAAATATTTCGTCATCGCTACCGGTTATGGTGTCTCCTTTATGGTGTAAAGCCAGTGCGAGGTTGTGCATGGCACTTCCGCCAATGGCTATGAAATGAATGTGCATAGTATGTGTTTTATGGAGTAAAGATAATCAAAGCTCAATAAAAAAACCTTTCAAAGCTATAAACTCTGAAAGGTCTTTTCTCAATATTTGTGTGCTGTCTATTTTACAATCGTCATCTCATCAACAAGGTGCTTTGCCCCGGCATATTTGTCGATAATAAATAGAATGTAACGTACATCTACATTGATGGCACGTTGCAGTTGGTCATCAAAGATTACATCTCCTGCCATGGCTTCGATGTTTCCGTCAAAAGCAAGGCCTATGAGCTCTCCATTGCCGTTTAAAACAGGTGAACCTGAGTTACCACCGGTAATATCGTGGTCTGTAAGGAAGTTTACAGGGAGATGACCTGCTTCATCTGCATACGGCCCAAAGTTTTTTGCATTGTATAAGTCAATGAGTTTTTTGGGCATATCAAACTCGTCATCACCGGGCTGATATTTAGCCACGGTGCCTTTTAGGGTTGTAAAGTAATTTTTACTAGCATCATTGGGTTTATCACCTCTGGGCAACTGTCTTATTTTACCATAGCTTAAACGCAAGGTACTGTTGGCGTCAGGATAGTATTTTGCATCCGGGTTCATCTCACGCATACCCTGAATCATGTTGCGATAGGCTTTTTGATACCGCTCATTAAGTTTTTTTAGTTCTTCAGATTCATATCTGTATGCTGTGAGCAGCTCTTGTGATAATCTTACCAGGGGGTCATTTTTATAGGCTTCTTCACTTGGGCTCTTTGCAAATTCTTCAAAGCTCTCTTTTGATGACAGTATGCTGTTATTAATCACTTCATCTATAAATTCTTTATAAGAAGGTCCGCCCCCTTTGTAGTTTTCTTTTGCCTCTGTAAGCATAGGTATTGTATTTG